>JBKJKH010000325.1:0-3364 GCA_046597595.1 Gemmatimonadaceae bacterium | reverse complement strand
GGTGAACGGAAGCCGGGCCCTCATTCTCGGTGTCGCATATAAGCGGGACATTGACGACATGCGTGAAAGCCCGGCCCTGGACGTGATCCGGCTGCTCGAGGAGCAGGGCGCGGATGTTGTGTACCATGACCCGCATGTGCCGACGTATACCGAAGAGGGCCACCGCCGCACCGGCGTGGCATTCACGAGTGAAGAGATCGAGCGGGCGGATGTCGTCGTCGTGGTGACCGACCACAGGGCGGTGGACTACGGACTGGTCATGGCGCATGCAAGGCTCGTCGTGGACACGCGGAACGCGATGGCCAAGCTGCCCCGCGGCCGTGCCCGCGTGGTCACGCTTTCCGCGCCGATGCCGCCGGCCGCTGGCAGTACGTCTGCCGGGGCGCGCGACCGCGAGCTCGTCGGTTCGCACTAAGCCGGTCAGGCCGTGCACATCACCGTAGTGGGTACGGGGTACGTGGGACTCGTCGTCGGCGCGTGTCTCGCCGAGACGGGCAACGATGTCGTGTGTGCGGACGTCGATTCCGGCAAGATCGAAAAACTGCAGCGCAACATCCTGCCCATCTACGAGCCCGGCCTTGAAGCGCTCGTCGAGCGCAACCAGAGGCAGGAGCGTCTGTCATTTACCAGCGATGTCGCTGGTGCGATCGCCGGCTGCTCGGTCGTCTTCATTGCCGTCGGCACGCCGCCGGATGAGGATGGCTCGGCCGACCTCCGTCACGTCCTCGATGTTGCGGACCTGATCGGCCGGCATATGGCGCGCGAGCTGGTGGTCGTCACGAAGTCGACGGTGCCGGTCGGCACGGCGGCCAAGGTGCGTGAGGTCGTCGCAAAACGCGCGCGGTTTCCGTTCCACCTCTGCAGCAATCCGGAGTTCCTCAAGGAAGGCGCAGCGATCGACGACTTCATGAAGCCCGATCGCGTGGTGCTTGGCGTCGAAGCGGACTTTGCCCGCAGCGTGATGACGGAGCTCTACGCCCCCTTCGTGCGCACGGGCAAGCCGATCCTGTTCATGGACATCCCGTCCGCGGAGATGACGAAGTATGCAGCCAACGCCATGCTCGCGACGCGTATCTCGTTCATGAATGAGATTGCGAACCTTTGTGAGCGTGTTGGCGCGAATGTCGACCTCGTGCGTGGCGGCATCGGCAGCGACGTGCGCATCGGGCCGTCCTTCCTCTTTCCTGGCCCGGGGTACGGCGGTTCGTGCTTTCCGAAGGACGTCAAGGCGCTCGCCCGCGCGGCCCGCGATGTCGGCAGCCCGTGTACGGTGCTCGAGGCGGTGGATTCGGCGAATGACCGGCAGAAGCATGTCTTGTATGAGAAAGTCGAGCGCGCACTGGGCTCCCTCGCGGGCGTGCACATCGCGGTATGGGGGCTGGCATTCAAGCCGCAGACCGATGACATGCGGGAATCGCCTGCGCTGGTGCTCATCGACGCGCTGCTGCGGGCAGGCGCGTCGGTCGCCGCACACGATCCTGCGGCGATGGACGAAGCGCGGCGCCATCTCGACGACACGGTGTCGTATGCGCCGACAAACTATGACGCCCTCATCGATGCTGATGCGCTGGTCGTCGTGACGGACTGGAACGAGTACCGGCATCCCGACTTCGAGCGCATGCGCCTCAGCATGCGCCAGCCCGTGATCGTCGATGGCCGGAACCTGTACTCCCGCACGAGGATGCGGGAACTCGGGTTTGCGTACCATTGCATCGGGCGCGCGCCCGTCCTCATGGCGACGCAGGCGCGAGCGCGGGCGGCGAGCGCGTGAGGGTCGTCATCACCGGCGGAGCGGGATTTCTCGGCTCGCATCTCTGCGATCGCTACCTCGCTGACGGCCATGACGTCGTGGCGGTTGACAACTTTCTCACCGGCTCGCGTGAGAATGTGGCGCATCTGGCAGGGAATGCGCGTTTCGCGCTGGTGGTCGCGGATGTCTGCGACGGCATACCTGTCTCAGGGCGCATCGACCGCGTGCTCCATCTTGCCTCGCCCGCAAGCCCGATCGATTACCTCGAGCACGCGCTGGCGACGCTCGACGCCGGGTCGCGCGGGACGCGGGCCGCGCTTGACCTCGCGCTCGCAAACGGGGCGCGTTTCCTGATGGCATCCACGTCCGAAGTATACGGCGACCCGCTTGTGCATCCGCAGCCGGAATCGTACTGGGGCAACGTGAACCCGGTGGGGCCACGCAGCGTGTACGACGAGGCGAAGCGGTTTTCCGAAGCGCTGACGATGGCCTACCATCGCACGCATGGCCTGGAGACACGCATCGTCCGCATCTTCAACACGTACGGTCCGCGGATGCGTCCCAATGATGGGCGCGTCGTCACGAACTTCATCGTCCAGGCGCTGCGTGGCGAGCCGTTGACGGTTTACGGCGACGGGCAGCAAACCCGTAGCTTCTGCTATGTGACCGATGAGGTGGACGGACTCGTCCGCCTCCTGGACCGCGGCGACGCCATGCCGGTGAACATCGGCAATCCTGACGAGTATACCATGCAGCAGATGGCCGAGCTCATTATTGCGCTCAGTGGCTCATCTTCGCAGATCGAACGGCGACCACTGCCGGAGGACGACCCGAAGATGCGGCGTCCTGACATCACGAGGGCACGGACGCAGTTGGGGTGGTCGCCCACCGTGGACGTTCGCGAGGGGCTCTCCCGGACGATCGAGTATTTTCAGCATCACCGCGACGCGGACGACTTCCAGGCTCGGGCCATGGCGCCGGAAATGGCGCTGCCCACGTCTGGCCGATAACGCCGAACCTGCCGGGTCGCCCGGAGTATCTTTCAAGACATGTCACGTCACCGCACGCCAGATTTCGTCCGTGGAGCCCTGCTCGCGCTGCTGCTGGCAGCCTGCGCTCCCGCGTTCCAGCTCAAGAAGTTTCCCAAAAGCGAGGATCTCTTCCGCGCTTCGCTTCGCGAGTTCCAGCGCGGGAAGTGGGAGAATGCGATCACCGGCTTCGAGCGCCTGACCAGTGACCTCCCCGCGCGCGATCCGCTGCTTCCGCGCGCGTACTTCTACCTCGGATCCGCGCGCCAGAAGAATGGCGAGCACCTGCTGGCCGCGCAGACTTTTACGCGCCTCGCCGAAACGTTCCCGGACGACACTCTCGGCGATGACGGGCTGTTTCAGGCGGGAAAGTCGTATGAAGCCCTGTGGAAGAAACCCGTGCTGGACGCGACGTATGGAGAGTCGGCGCAGGGCGTATTCCGCACGCTCGTTTCGGTCTATCCGCAATCTCCGCTCGCAGCCATGGCCAACGCGGAATTGAATCGCCTCGACGACTGGTTCGCGCGCAAGGACTATGAAACGTCCCTGCACTATCTCCGTCGGAAAGCGTACGACTCGGCCATCC
>JBKJKH010000234.1:0-2577 GCA_046597595.1 Gemmatimonadaceae bacterium | reverse complement strand
CTTGCGCGCCAGCCGTGGATGCGGCGAACAGCAATGTGCCAACTGTCAACTTACCATACATGTGCATCTCCCTCGAACATTGCGGGGTCATATCGACGACATCCAGCATGCCTTCTCACGAGACAGGCGACGGTAGCGACGTGAAGCAGGACGAAAGGAAGGAAGGCAGTACGCGTGCCCGAAACGGTGCGCTATCGCCACGCTAACTTTTCGTGGGCCAATCAAGGCAGGCCGCGCTCAGCGAAACCCGCAATGAAAGAAGACCAGAGAGTTGTGATACTCGCAAGATGAGAAACGACAGCTGTTTGCGTGAACACAGCCGGCGGTCAGGCGACTGTCGTTTATCAGAGGGCCGCGCGAGCGAATTACCGAGCCCTGACGTGAGCGCGCGTACCCCAGAAACGAACTATTGCGAGGTGTCGCAGCGCCGCGCCCAAAGGTGTAGCATCTCCTCCGCATGTTTATCCCCCTCGCCAGCGTAACATCAGCGGCTAGGGCCGCGATACAGCAAAACCGTCGACCTCAGCTCGCAAAGACTCGGCGAATAGCACGTCGTGATGTTTTACAGCGCTCCCTTCCAGCGACAAAGTGTCCTCACTGGACACCGCTCACACTTTGGCGCTCGCGCCGTACACACCAGGGCGCCGAGCTCCATCAGCGCCTGGTTGTGTGTCCACGTGGCCTTGCCGGTCCGCGGCAGCAATTGCCTGGCGAGCACCCACACTTCCTTCATCATCGCTCCGCCGCTCGCACGCGGAGCGCCGAGGAACACGCGCGCGAGCACGCGCGCAACGTTCGTGTCCACGAGTTCGGCGCGCCGCTCGTACGCGAAAGACGCCACCGCACCCGCCGTGTATGCCCCGATTCCTGGCAGCGCCCGCAGCGCGACGGGATCTTCGGGCAGCCGCGTCGTCGTCCGCGCCAGCTTCTGGAGATTTCGCGCCCGCGCGTAATAGCCCAATCCCTCCCATGCCTCGAGGACGCATGACGGGCGCGCGCGCGCAACCGACTGCAGCGACGGAAAGCGGCGCAGGAAATCGTCGTAGTAGTCCACGACGCGTGAGACCTGCGTTTGCTGGAGCATCAGCTCGGAGACCAGCACGTGATACGGATTGCGCGTGCGACGCCAGGGGAGATCACGAGCGTTATGGCGATACCAACGCGTCAGACGCCTCCGGAAATCAGCACCTGTCAGCGCGCGGTCCACTGCGGAGCCTCAGAAAACAATCCGTTCACCACCCCGGTCTCGTGCATGAGCACCACGCCGAACACCACGCTCAGCGCGCCAGTCGCGAGGCGAAGACGCGCGCTGAATCGCGGCGCGCGACCAAAGGAGTACAGGGTAGGCAGCGCGACGACCGCCGTCATCGTCACCATGCCGCGAATGCTCCCTGTGCCAAAGACCGCGTGATACGCAATGGCCCACTGCGCACTCGGCACCGTCGCGACAACCAGGAGCGCGACGGCCGCTGAGCCGGCGAGGCCATGGACCACGCCGATGCAGAGTGCCCGCAAACCCGACGCACCGGATGGACTCTCACGCTTGCGCTCCACAAGGCTGGCGATACCAAGCACGACGAGCACCACGCCAACCGCGAATTCGAGCGCGAGTCCGAGACGCGGAGGCACGACAAGCTTGAAGGCGATGATGGCGCCACCAACCGCGATGATGGTTGCCGTATGCCCTATGCCCCAGAGGGCACCGACGGACATGGCGCGCCAAAGCGACCGCTCCCGGCTCACAATCGCGCTGACCGCAACGATGTGATCCGCGTCGGCGGCGTGCCGCACGCCGAGGAGGAGTCCGAGAAAGAGGAGTGAGAGCATGAGGTGCGCGTCGCGCGGGTGGAATGTATCTGTCCGCACACCCATATTCACGGCGATGAGAGCTTCGCGCGCCGGCCGTTTGGTCATGATGACCCTGGGCGCCATGGTGATGCTCGTACCCGTGCGCGCCTCGGCGCACCTGCGCCTGCTACGCTCCGAACCTGCGGCGGGTGCTTCGCTCGTTGGCGTCCTCCCGGCGATCCGCCTTTTCTTTTCACTGAAGGCTGAGGTCGCACTCAGCGCAATTCTTCTCGTGTCGCTGAGCGGGGACACGGTGGCTCTCACGCCAGTCGAGTACGATCCCACGGGGAAAGCGCTCGTTGCCTTCCCGCGTGAACCGATGCCCGCCGGGCGGTACGTGGTGCACTGGCGTGCTGCGTCGGCGGATGGTCATCCGATTCACGGACAGTTCGAGTTCGGCATGGATGCAGTTGTTCCCGCGACCGCGGCAGCAGTTGAACACGACGAACATGCCGGGCACGACATGGCGATCGTGACGACGGCTCCCGTACGCGGTGTGACGAAGCGCGCGGTGGAGGAGAAGGATGTGCTGAGGGGCTCATTGGTTCCCGCATCACTCCTCCCCGTTCTCGCTACCGTGGCGCGAGTGCTCAGTTTCGCCGCACTCTTCGGGATTGTCGGGGCAGTGTCATTCCGGTTTGCGGTGGTGCCCCGCTTGTGGCGATGGCAGAATGGCAAGCGCGCGGCTGGCGCGCTCTGGCGCGCCCGTCGTGTCGCGCTCAGCGCCTG
>JBKJKH010000339.1:0-2751 GCA_046597595.1 Gemmatimonadaceae bacterium | reverse complement strand
CCATGGGCGACCCACGTGGCTCCGCAAAACACCGCCCGCTGTTTCACACGATCGTGCTCGCCGTGGGCTTCATCGTCGGCGGCTTCATGACGCAGTTTGCCCGAAGCTTCCTGCCAGTCGGCGCGGTGAAGGAATTCCTCACGACGGGCGTGACCCCTTCGCTCGGGCCGTTGCAAATCGACCTCGTCATCCTCAAGTTCGCTGTAGGCCCCGTGGCGATGGATGTGTCACTGCTGAGCCTGCTCGGCGTCTTAATCGCGTATCTCATCGCCCGCACGCTCTTCTAGAGCGCGGCTCAGGAGTGCATTCATGCCGTTCGGCAATCTTGGTTTTGGCGAGATCCTCGTCATACTCGTCATCGTCTTGCTGCTCTTCGGAGCCAAGCGCATTCCAGAGATCGCGGGCTCGATGGGGAAGGGCATTCGCGAGTTCAAGAAGAACATCAATGACGCGGGCAACACGTTGCGTGAGGGCGTGAACAACGACCGTCCCGCGGAGCGACTGAACTCTCCGCCGCCCGCTGAGGCAACGCCCGAGGAGATTCGGGCTCGCGAGCCGAAGCGGCTCATCTAGTTCGGCGCAACAGGACAGAAAAACGCCGGCTTCCAGGGAGAAGCCGGCGTTTCGTCACGCAGGTGTGCCGTATCAGCTCGCCGTGCGCCGTGCAGCCGCGAGCAATTCCTTCCGCTTGTCCTCGACCTTTGCGGTCTTGCGCAGGTTATCGACGTATTCGCGAACACGCTGCTCGCGCATGCCCTGCAACAGCGTCTGTCGCTGCACCGTCTTCTGCGTTTCCCATTCAGAGCGGCTTGCGTCCTTGCGCTGGTTCACCCGCATGACGATGACGGCGTCTTGTGTGACGACCGGCGCGCTGACCGTCGCAAGCGGCAGAGCGAAGGCTGCACCCACCGCTTCGCTTGCGCGACCGAGACCGGGGACCGTGGAGACGCGTGCGAAGAGCTGAGAAGTCTCGAGGTTGATGCCCTTTGCGCGCGCTGCTTCCTCGAGCGACGAACGGGCGGCGGCGCTCGCGAGCAGCTGTGCTTCCGGGATCAGCAGCTGAAGCTTCTTCTCGTTGCGCACCTCGCGCGTGATCTCCGCCTTCACGCTTGCGTAGTCCTGCACACCACCCTTGGTGATGCTGTCGAGCCGCGCGAGGTAATACGCGTCGTCGGAGTCGATCAATTCGCTCGACTCACCCGGCCGCGCACCCTGGAATGCCCACGCGCTCACGCTCGGCACGTAGCGTCCGCCGGCGTCCATCAGGTCTTCGCCTTCGATCGCGGTATACCGCTCGACGGGAATACCCAGCACGCGCGCGGCACTGTCGAAGCGCGCGGGACTGTCTGCTGAAGCGGCAAGCGACGCGAGCGAGTCGGCGCGGCGGTCGGTGCGGGTAGCGGACGAATCGCTCTGCGTGATGCGCAGGAGGATGTGCCGCAGCGCGAGCGTGTCTCCGGCCCTCGAATCCACCTTTATGAGGTGGTATCCGAACGGCGTCAGGACAGCCTGCGAGATCTGCCCGGGCGCCAGTGCGTACGCCACGTTCTCGAACTGCGGAACGAAACGGCCCTTGCCTCCGCGACCCAGATCGCCTCCGCGCGAACCCGACACGGTGTCGCCACTCTCTCGCCGGGCGACGTCCTCGAACTTGGCCCCGGCGGCGATCTCGGCGCGCAGCGCCTCGATTCGCGCCCGGGCGGCCGCGGAGTCGCCGGCGCCAATCAGGCGTGGCACGCGCAGCACAGACACCACGGCGCGGGCGGGACGCTCATACAACTTCCGGCGGGCGTCGTAGCGCGCGCGTGCCTCACCGTCGGTCACCGAAGCCTGGGCGTCGGCGATGCGGGTCGGGTCGAACGCCACGAAAGAGACCTGCGCGGAATCGCGCGAGTCACGCCAGGCACTCCAGAGGCGCTGGTCCGTGACGTACACATCCGACGCGATCTGCGCAAACAGCTTCTGGCGGGGAATTTCGCTGCGGTAATATCCCTCGAGCTGCGTCAGCATGCCTTGCTGCCGTGTCGCGGGGCTCGCAAGGAAGCGCTGATACTTCTCCGGATCGAAGCGCCCTTCAGTCTGGAGTTCCGGCGCCTGCATGATCTGCGGCGGCGGCGCGTACTTGGCCGCCTCGATGATCTCCTCGTTCGTCACGCGGATGCCGCGCTTCAGGTACTCATCCTCGAGCAGGAGCTCGCTGACCAGCTGGTTGAACGCGCGATCCTCAATCCGCTGCCGCTCGTCGAGCGTCAGCCCGCGGCCGGCCCGCTCCTCCTCCTGCTGCACCGCCTGCTGGGAGGCATTCAGGTAGGTCTGGTACAGGATGTCCTTGCCATTCACCTCGGCCACTACCGTCGTTGCCGTAACCGCGGAGCGTCCAAGCAGGCCCGACGTTTCAACGAGCAGGAAGCCGCCGATGAACGTGATGGCAATGAACCAGAAGACGTACTTCGCGGAGCTCCGCATCGTCTGCAGCACGGGAGCAACTCCTGACCGAAAACCGGTGGCGTGAAGGGGGAAGAAAACGTACGGGCGAAGCCAGAAAACTTACCCGCCAAAGAGGCCTAAAATCAAGAGACTCTATCACTTCTGATTGACACTCTTCCCGCGCGTTGAGTATCTTGCCGCGTTCTTTCCCTCCCGGCTCACATTGGCCGTGAATCCTTCGAGGAAGTGAATGCCCGCTTCGAATCCGCGGATCGACGAGCTCCGCAAGAAGTTCGACGAAAACCCTCGTCGCTACTTCGCGCC
>JBKJKH010000132.1:0-6390 GCA_046597595.1 Gemmatimonadaceae bacterium | reverse complement strand
AGGTGCCCGGTATCGTCCGAGAACATGAAATTGCCGTCGGCGTCGTCGTAGGAGCGCGCCGCGACGCGGCGGTCGGACGCAGCGCGCGCGAAGCGCGGCGTCTCACGGGACGTCTCCCGAACGACATCGGCGATTACCCCCGCCAGCACGCTGCGTTCGACAGGCATGAGGAAGAAGGGCAGGCGACGTTCTTTCGCGAGGTCGCGCACCGAGCTCCCGATGTCATCCGCAGCGCCGAACAGCACGACCTTGGCTCCTGCACGGACGGCACGGGCAAAAAACAGGTCGGACCGCGCAGCGTCGATCTCGGTGTGGAGGAGGATGACGAGTACTGGACGCACGCGTGTCAGCGCGTCCTCCGCGTGCTCGCCCGGTTCGGCAAAAACCGGCTCGTACGCGTCGAGCTCCAGCATCATGCCGAGAAAGGCCGCCAGCATCGGCTCGGATGCCAGGACGAGAATTTTCCGCGATCGCATCCGGCTGAAGAGAATTCCGGTCGGGGAACAGGGAGGGCGACGAGCCGCGGAACGCGGCCACCCATTGAACAAGCAGTTTGACGCACGGATCAATGCAATTTACAATCCCTTACCGACGTGCTACAGTATGCGTCGACGCAGCACTTTCCAGCCAAGCGGAGCAGCAGAATGATGGTCGCTTACGACTCGCGCCGCCCACCGACGCCGCTCTCTGATGCTACTCGTGAACGCCTCCGGCTTGCGATCACAGAGGCACTCGGGCGCAATGGCGAAGGGGGACAAATCCTGCGCGAAGCGCTCCTGCTTGCCGCGGGCGAGGCGCGGGAGAAGTCAATGCGCCCGGAAGAGCTGCTTATCGAACTCAAGCACGTCTTTGCTGGTGTCCTCCACGGGCGCACGATATCCGCGCAAGGCGACGAGAACCGATTGCGCGAATGGCTCGTCACCAACTGCCTCAAGGCCTATTACGGAAAGGCAGAGTGAACGGCAGCATGCACGTCCGCTGAGAATGCAAAGGGCGGCCATTGTGGCCGCCTTGTCTTTTTCCAACCCGCCGGGATTAACGCGCGACGCGGCCGGCCGTCCAATCAGCATCGCGGGCGAATTTGATCGCTCGACTTCCAAGCCTGATGGAGAGGGACGATGCGAAAGAGCACGATACGCGTGATTGCGCTGGCCCTCACCCTCGGCGGATCCGCCGCCGGTGCGCAACCGGGTCCCGGCATGCGCGGTCATCGCCCAGATGGCCGGCCAGGTGGGCGGAGCGGTGCCGAGGTTTTTCTCGCGCACACGGGTGACCTCAAGCTCACCGATGTCCAGGTCACTCGCCTCGCGGCCGTTGCACGGCGCACGGAAGACCGCCGCCGCGCACTTCGTGCGAGCATGGACTCTGCCGGACCGATGCGCATGCATGCGCGTCCGGATTCTGCGACGCGCATGCGGATGATGGAGCGCATGCGCACGACGATGGACCGGGAGCGCGAACAGTCGCGTGCCGACCTGCGTGACGCCCTGACGATCCTCACTCCCGATCAGCTCGCGACCGCATGGGAGATGCGGTCACCCGATCGCGGCGGGCGGGGAATGGGGCACATGCCCGAGGGCCGGCGAGAGAGGGCCAGAGGTGCCGATGCCCGCCGTCGTGCACCGGGCCCCCGACCCAACGAGTAGCATGACCACCTGAATGACGAAGGGCCGGATTCCGCGGAATCCGGCCCTTCGTGCGTTGCGCCCCTAGACGTCGAGGTTCGACACGAACTTTGCGTTCGTCTCGATGAACGCGCGCCGCGGCTCGACGGAATCGCCCATCAAGGTCTCGAACAGCTTGTTTGCACTGAACGCGTCCTCGAGATGCACCTTGAGGATCGTGCGGGTCTCCGGATCCATCGTCGTCTTCCAGAGCTGCTCCGGGTTCATTTCTCCGAGACCCTTGTAGCGCTGGATATGGTAGGACGCGCGCCCATCCCCGTTGCTGATACGCCCGATGATCGCCTCGCGCTCCTTCTCGTCGTAGGCGTAATACTCCTCCTTCCCCTTCGCGACACGGTACAGCGGGGGCTGTGCGATGTAGATGTAGCCCGCATCGATCAGCTCCGGCATCTGGCGGAAGAAGAACGTGAGCAGCAGCGTCCGAATGTGTGCGCCGTCCACGTCTGCGTCCGTCATGATGATGATCTTGTGGTACCGCGCGTTCTCGATGCTGAAGTCTTCCTTGATGCCGGTGCCGATCGCCGTGATGATGGTCCGGATCTCTTCGTTCGAGAGAATCTTGTCGATGCGTGCGCGTTCGACATTGAGGATTTTTCCGCGGAGCGGCAAGATCGCCTGGAAATCGCGCTTGCGTCCCTGCTTCGCGGACCCGCCCGCCGAGTCTCCTTCGACCAGGTAGATCTCGCAGAGAGCGGGATCGGAGAGCGAACAGTCCGCGAGCTTGCCGGGGAGGTTGCCCACATCGAGCGCTGATTTCTTGCGCGTGAGGTCACGCGCCTTGCGGGCCGCCTCGCGTGCGCGCGCCGCGGACATCGCCTTGCCAATCACGATGTTTGCCGTGCGAGGATGCTCCTCGAGGTACGCCGCGAGCACCTCGTTCACGACCGTCTTGACGGCACTCTCCGCCTCGGAGTTGCCGAGCTTGGTCTTCGTCTGTCCCTCGAACTGCGGCTCGCGCACCTTGATCGACAGCACCGCGACGATGCCTTCGCGCACGTCGTCGCCCGACAGCGTGATCTCCTTGTCCTTCTTGGCGAGTGAACTCTTCTGGATGTACGCGTTGATCACGCGTGTCAGCGCCGCCTTGAAGCCCGTGAGGTGGGTGCCCCCCTCGTGCGTGTTGATGTTGTTGACGAAGGAGAAGACGTTCTCGTTGTAGCCGTCGTTGTACTGCAGCGCGAGCTCGATGCCGATGTCATCCCGCTCCGCTTCGATGTAGACGACGTCCGCGTGCAGCGGCTTTCGCGTGGCGTTGAGGTACTGCACCATCTCCTTGATGCCGCCCTTCGCATGGAAGGTCTCCTCCTTCTCCTTCTCCAGGCGCTCATCCTTCAGCGTGATGACCACGCCCTTGTTGAGGAAGGAGAGTTCCCGCAGGCGTGTCGCCAGCGTTTCGAAGTCGAACGACAGCTCGGTGAAGATCTGGGGGTCGGGCTTGAACCACACGGTGGTCCCCGTGTCTTTCGGCTTCACCGTGTCGATGACCTTGAGCTTCGTCACGGTGTCTCCACGCGCGAAGTCCATGTAGTGAACCTTGCCATCGCGCTTGATCGAGACTTTGAGGCGCTCAGACAGCGCATTGACGACGCTGACACCGACGCCGTGGAGTCCGCCCGAGACCTTGTAGCTGCTCTTGTCGAATTTTCCGCCAGCGTGCAGCACCGTGAGGGCGAGCTCGACGCCAGGAATCTTTTCGGTCGGATGGATGTCAACGGGGATGCCGCGCCCGTTGTCGATCACGGTCACCGAATCATCAGCATGAATAAAGACTTCCACCTTGTCCGCGTATCCCGCGAGCGCTTCGTCGATCGAATTGTCGACGACCTCGTACACGAGATGGTGGAGTCCGCGCGCCGACGTTGATCCGATGTACATCCCGGGGCGCTTCCGCACTGCCTCGAGACCCTTGAGGACCGTGATGTCGCCCGCGCCATACGCGCCTGCTTCTTCGTTCGCCTTGGCCATTTCACCCTGTTGGTGAGCCCAGAAAAGCGCGCCCGAATATTCACCGAAAACCGGTGCCCGGGCAGCCTTGGAAAAGTAACTGTCCGCCGAGAGGAAATCAACAGAAAACCCACATCGTAAGTCCGCAATTTCGCTACACTTACGGGTTACACGCCAAGGACGTAGCGGATGCGCTTGATTGGGGGTCGCCCGGTCACGCCGTTGAGCCTGCGCAGGAGGTCTGGTTCCATGAGGGAAAGCTCGTTCATCCAGCCATTTGTGCGGACAGCCACGAAGAGCGTTCCGTCCCGCGTCACTGAGCGAGCCAGCGTGACTCCCGCGATCTGCGGACCGACCACCGTCGCCCAGTCGCCCACCGCCGACGCCTGATCGACGCGTTCCGAAATTCCCGCCTGCACGAGGAAGCTGGAGAGCGCGTCACCCATGGCGTGCACGCCGCGTGGGGTCGGCCGGCTCGGCGCGACTGGCGGCGCGTCATCGTTACCATCGGTCATGTGGTGAAACGTATCGTGTTCAGGTCGCGGGACGCATCTCGCCGTGCACCACACTCAGGCGCTGCAGCGTCGTCAATTCGCGCGGAACATCTTCCGCGCGCGGGACGGCCAGCACCGTCTGCCAGTCGCTTCCGTCCATCAACAGTCGCAGGATTTTCCCCGCACGCCTCGCGTCGAGCTCGGCGAAGGGATCATCCAGCAGCAGGACTGGCGCGGCACCACGCTGTTCCCGGAGTGTCCGCGCCTCGAGTAGCCGCAAAGCGACCGCCGCGGTCCGCTGCTGCCCGGCCGAGCCAAACAGGCGCAGCTCACGCGGCGTGTCATCGCCAGGCGGCCGCACCGTGAGCTCGATATCGTCTCGGTGCGGCCCGGCGTGCGTGATGCCGCGCCGAAGATCGGACGTGCGCTGGGCCGTCAGCGCGTCACTGATCACCGCGCGGGCGTCCTCGATCGTGTCCACCGCCGGACGCGCAGAAACGTAGCGGAGGCGGCTTTCACCATGCTCCCCGATCGCCTGTGCGAGCCGCGCGAACTCCGGTCCTGCCCAGTCCACCCACTGCAGTCGCTCGATCCACAGCACCGCGCCATGTTCCGCGAGCGCCGGCTCCCAGATCGCCACCGCCTCGGCGGTGCGGGACCGTTGCGGCGCACGCAACGCGGCGCTCCGGCGTGCGAGTGCGCCGCGGTAGCGCTGGAGCGCGGAGAGGTAGCGGGGAGAGCTCAGCGCCAGCACGATGTCGAGATACCGGCGGCGCTCACCGGGCGGTCCGCTCGCGAGTCGCGCATCGGCCGGCGAAAAAAATACACAGGGCACTGCGCCCAACCCGTCGCTCATCCGTTCGACAATCGCCCCGTCGAGTGTGACACGCTTCCGCTTGCCGCGCTTCTCGAACGCGGCGGAGGTTTCGCGTGCGTGCGTTCCCACACCGTCGCTCATTGCCCCGATATGAAATGCATCCGCGCCGAAGCGAATCAGGTCCGTATCGCGTGCGCCGCGGACGGACCGGAGCAGGTGCAGGTAATACAGCGCCTCCAGAAAGTTTGTCTTTCCGTGACCGTTCTCGCCGATGAGCGCCGCGCCAGCGGGGGACACGTCAATGTCCGCGCGCGCGATGTTGCGAAAATCGCGAAGTCGGACGTGAGACAGCCGGACTGCTGCTCCTGCTGCTGTCGGGGGAACCGAGGTCACGAACCCGTGAATGCCGCGGGGCGCTTCTCCATGAACGCAGTTGTCCCCTCCTTCATGTCTGCTGTCGCACTCAGCAGTCCAAACAGCGATGCCTCGATGCCCAGCGCATCCTCGATCGCCATGGAGGCGCCGCGGTCCACCAGGTCGATGCACGCCGCGAGTGCAAGCGGGCCGTTCGCCATCATCAGCTTGAGCATTTCGGTGGTCGTGGCGATGAGTGCATCCGCGGCAACCACGCGATTGACGAGACCGATCCGGTATGCCTCGTTGGCATCGATGATCTCGCCGGTCATGAGCAATTGCAGCGCACGCCCGCGACCGACGAGACGCGGGAGCCGTTGCGTGCCGCCATAGCCGGGACAGATCCCGAGCTTCACTTCGGGCTGACCGAACTTTGCGTGCTCCGACGCGATGCGCAGGTGACACGACATCGCGAGTTCACAGCCGCCACCCAGTGCAAATCCGTTCACCGCCGCGATGACCGGCTTCGCGAGCGTTTCAAAGCTCCGGAAGATCCCCTGCCCGCGTTTCGCGCGCGCCACCGCGTCCATGGGCGACTGCCCGGACAGCTCGGAGATGTCGGCACCGGCCACGAACGCCCGCCCGGCGCCCGTGAGGATGACTCCGGCGATATCCGTGCGCCGCCGGACCTCGTCGATCGCGTGGCCCAGCTCACCGATCGTGCGCGCGTTCAGCGCATTGAGCTTGTCGGGGCGGTTGACCGTGATCGTGGCGATGCCGTCGGCGACGCCGAGCGTGAGCATTTCGTAGGACATGCGGTGACCCTGCTGAGGTGGAGACGCGCGAGAGAATCTATTCGGCGGGACTGCTTCTTGCCCCGATCACCGCGATGGCAACGCACTGGCTCCAGCGATCCGGCTCCAAGACGCGCGGCTTCCGCTATCTGGCCGAGAACGGGCAGCAGGTGCGCGATGCCCGTGTGCTCGAGCGGATCAATGTGCTTCGCGTGCCCCCGGCCTGGCGCGACGTGCACATCGCCCGGGATCCCAAAGCCGAAGTGCAGGCGTGGGGGATAGATGCGCGCGGCCGAAAGCAG
>JBKJKH010000092.1:0-6010 GCA_046597595.1 Gemmatimonadaceae bacterium | reverse complement strand
CTCGAGGATGGCAGCGTCACCATTGCCCGCGCGCATGCGGCGGTGGAATTCCCGGCCCGTTTCACGCTCATTGGTGCGATGAATCCCTGCCCGTGCGGCAAGGCGGGTGATGCATCGCTCGCGTGCACGTGCGCCGCAGCGGATGTCCTTCGCTACCGCAACCGGCTCTCCGGTCCGCTCGCAGATCGTATCGATATTCACGTCACTGTTGGTGCCCTCCCCCTGCGCCTCCTCAGCGCGGGCGCCCGCGGTGAGTCCTCGGCAGCCATTCGTGCGCGCGTCGAGGCGGCGCGCGAGGTGCAGCGCACGCGGTTTCGTGCGATGAAGTCCGTGGCGTGCAACGCCCAGGTGGCGGGGCGCTGGCTCGACAGGTATGGCGGTGCGACGGGGGAGGCGCGCGCACTCCTCGCGGCCGGCGCTGAACGTCTCGCGCTTTCGGCACGCGGATATCACCGCGTCCTAAAGGTTGCGCGCACCATCGCGGATCTTGACGGCGAAGCGGTGATCGGTGCACCCGCTGTGGCGGAAGCGCTCCGATTTCGCCCCGCCCTCTCGGCGCCAACACAGGTAGACTGTTCGGTGCTGAGCTCGCTATCCACCGAGATTGACGTCCTCTAGCGAGCTTGTGCGGCACGCACGCTGCATTCATTAAACGGAATGCTATCGATTGTCGCCCCGTTCGCCGCCAATTGGCTGCCGCTCATCGCAGCCGCAGTCATCGCACTTATGGCGTATGGGACCGTGCGCATCTGCCGCGTCCTCCTTGCCAACGATCATGTGCTCTGGGAGGCAGCGCGACGGGTGCGGCCCTGGCTCCAGCGCATGCCCGGTATGCGCGCCCTTGAGCGGCGTTCGCCGGCGGTCCTCCGTTTCCTGCAGGCGCGCCTCTCCGCGATCGAGTACGTCGGCATCCACGTCGTTGCCAGTGCGCTGATCTGCCTGCTCGCGCTCTACCTGTTCGGCAAGATCGTCTTGTCGGTCATCGGCCAGAAAGGGCTCACCGACTTCGACCGTGACGCAGCCAGTGCCCTGCATGGTGTGACAACTCCCGGCGGAGTGGAGTTCTGGGGATTCGTCAGTCACCTCGGGACCTACCCCGTCATGGGTGCTCTGGCTGCCATCCTTGTGATTCTCCTTTGGCGACGCGGCGAGCGGATGTACGTCTTTGCCTGCCTCATCGCCATGATCGGTGCGTCAATGCTGAATGAACAGATGAAGCTGCTGGTGCACCGCCCGCGACCCTATTGGGCGGCCCCGCTGGCGAATGAGTCGACCTTCAGCTTTCCCAGCGGTCATTCCCTCGGCGCCGTCGTCGGCTATGGAATGCTGGTGTACGGCATTTTCCTGCTGAACCGCCGGCGTTCGATCTGGATGACTGCTGCGATCGGCGGCCTGATCATCGTGCTCGCCATTGGCTACAGTCGCATGTATCTGGGTGTGCATTTTTTCAGCGACGTGATTGGCGGTTTCGCACTTGGCGGGTTCTGGCTGGCTGCATGCATCACCGGTTTCACGGTGGCCAGACAACGGGGCGATCTCAGCGCCATGGCGATCAACGGCACTGTCGAGCGCGAGCGGCCGCGCGTCGCCTGACGCACGTCGTCCGACTACCATTCCTCCCATGTACGACGAGACCCCTCCCCGCCCCGCGCCCGCCGCCGCCCAGGCGCGGGAACAGCAGCTTGCTGACTGGCTTCGGGCGCACGGGAGTGTCCTCGTCGGCTTCAGTGGCGGCGTCGATTCGGCGTATCTCGCATGCCTCGCGGTAGACGTCCTCGGCCCCGAGAACGTACTCGCGGTCATCGGACGGAGCGCGTCGTATCCTGACTCGCAGTGGAATGTCGCGCGCGACGTAGCGCGACGCTTCCAGATCCCGCTCGAGGAACTGGAAACCAATGAGCTCGCCGACGATCGGTATGCCGCGAACCCGTCGAATCGCTGTTATTTCTGCAAGAACGAGCTCTGGTCGCATCTGGTGCCGTTCGCCGAGCGCCGAGGTCTCGCCGCTGTCATCGATGGAACGAATGCGGACGATCTCGAGGGACATCGGCCCGGCGCGCTCGCGGCAGCAGAGCGCGGAGTGCGCTCTCCCCTCGCCGATCTGGGGTTCACCAAGAATGACATCCGCGCGTTGTCGCGCGCCCGGGATATCCCCACCTGGAGCCAACCGTCGTCACCGTGTCTCTCGTCGCGCATCCCCCATGGGACTGCCGTGACGCCGGAACGCCTCGCGCGCATTGGAGATGCGGAGCAGCGGCTGCGCGACATCGGCGTCGCGGGCGATATTCGGGTGCGGTATCATGGCGAGCTGGCGCGAGTCGAACTATCGCGCGTGGCGCTGGTCGACTGGATGCGCCCGGAGCGCACGGCGGTGCTCTGTGATGCCGTCCGTTCCGCGGGGTTTATTGACGTCGAGATTGATCCGCGCGGGTATCGCTCTGGATCGCTGAACGTGCTCGAGACACCGGTCCAGATTGCGACTCTTCGTCGCGATTAACCTGCCTGACGAGACGCGGGCCGCGGTCCACGATGCGCTGTCGCCGCTGCGCGACGCCGTGCCGGAACTCCGCTGGATCGGCGCGGAACGGCTGCATCTCACGGTACGCTTCCTGGGCGAGCAGCCAGAGGACCTGGTCCACGCGCTGGCAGATGTGGTTGCCGATGCGGCACGGAAATCTGCTAGTATGACGCTGGGGCTTGCCACGGTCGGCGCGTTCCCCGGCTTCAAGCGTGCGCGTGTCGTCTGGCTCGGTGTGGACTACGAGCCGAAGCTCGAACTGCTCTTTCATGATGTGGAGACTGCGTGTATGTCACTGGGATTCGAGGTTGAGGGGCGTGCATTCCGGCCTCATCTGACGCTGGCGCGCATCCTGGAGCGCTTGCCCGAGACACGCGCCCGAGACCTCCAGCGAGCCGCGCGGGGTATCCGCGTTCGAATGACCACCACCGTCGATTCCGTCGATCTCATGCGAAGTGAACTGGGCGCTGGCGCATCCCGCTACTCCGTGCTGTCCCGCGCGATGCTGAGGCACGGTGTGGGTTCCTGACCCACGCGTCCGTGATGTCAATCTCCGCAAAACGGAAGCGCTAGGCCGGATGTTTTCCGGGTCAGCCTGATTTCGTCCACAACATCACCAGGCCGCAACCATTATCTCGCTGACTCATGCTATTGTATTGGCTGGGAATGGAAGACGCTCCAGGAAAGATCTCGATCCCGTAAAGATCCTCTGGAACCAACAGGCTGAGGTCGAAGCCCCATTCCTTGAGTTGCCCATCGACAGCTATCCGCACCACGCAGTCAACGAGCCCTCCCCGCGTATCCGACGCTTGCTCGGGGTCAATCACTCCAGGAATGCCTCTCCTGTTTCCGCGCGCTAATGAGAGCCTGAGGCCGCGTGACGAAGCCAGGAGCTTAATCCCCGCGCTATCAATGATTTTAAGAGAGGTTACGCCGCGAAAGATGTCGATAACCTTGGTCGGGTGCCGCTTCTCGATCTGCGCCTGCGTTAGAAAGATACCACCGACCCATTGCTGCCTACGCGCTTCGAACTCGCGGATGCGTGGCGAGACACTAGGCGCCTTTTCCGTCACTGCTACCGGTGCCAGCCGCGCAGTGTCCTTGGCTGATGACTGTGCCAGTACTTCGCTTCCGCAGAGAGCAATCAGCAGAACCAAAACGCTCATACCAACGTTGTTCCCAATGGGCGCCATTTCGAGTCGTTTCATGAGGAGACTCCGCGGTTTTCACAGTGGGCATGCAGGTGCACGGGCGCAATATCGAGAGTTCCAAAAAGGATGCGACCCTATTACGTGCTCTTGCAGTGTCGCTACCAGTACCAGAGACTGCGCACGCTCGTCAAGACAAGCGGACAGAGGGATTATGAACGAATCGACACTCTAGAGGCCAGCGAGTCCGAACTCATCTTTCCACGGATGATCTGTGAATCGAGGAGGTAGCTGGGCAACTGCCAGACGCGAAGTCGATTAACGATGAGAGATGCGTATCCTGCCTGCCTCGCAGTGTCGCGGCGACGAATGCATTGGACGAAATCGTCGATATTGGAAAACCTTGCCTGGACGCCCAACGCGGCGAAATCAGCAAGGGGGGCAGCATGCGCTAGCACTTGCAGGAATTGGGGCAATTTTCCCTGTTGGCGCGCACATTCCGTGGCGATAACAACTTCGCTGCCGCCAAAGCGTCCGTCCGAACTTGCCGTAACAAAAAGTTGGTACGTGCGCCGTGAGGGCTTCGAGGACGACGCAAGGCTGTTGGCTCGAGCGATTAGGTCAAGCGCATTGGGCATTGTCGGATCCAAAATAATGATCAGCTGCCTTTCGCCTTCAGGCAAATGCGTGACCGTCCTCAGTAGACCTAACATCGTGCTGTCTATCTGAGCTTCCTCCATTGGGGGAGGAGGAGAGGGGAGATGAGTGCGGTTGAAGCGCTGCTCTGCCACCGTTAGCAGGACCCCTGCGGCACTGAGTGCGGTCATCCCTACCGCCCACTTCAGCAATCGATCAACTGCTCTCTCGCGTCCAAAATAAAGTGTCATTGGAAACTCTCTGGCTGCCCAGACATCTTCCCACTCCTTGAGGAACGAAGGAGCGAGTCGATTGCGGAAAGGCCAGCAAGGTTATGGATATCGCTGACGCCGACCATCCTTGCCAATACCTTAACGTCCAAAGGGCGCAGATCACCGTCGCTCCGTTCAATCCGCCGCGTCAGTATGATCACCTGCGGGGTGACGCCAAAGCCCCCGTGAGTTCGCCAGATGTATTCAACGGCAGCTGTGTTAAGCCACCGATGGCCAGCGGCGACCTCATCGAAGCCACCGAGTTCGTTCAACCACATGATCCCGAGTTCAGGGTCTTCGTCGAGAGCTACTCCTATCGATACAAACGAATAGTTGTCGCGTTTGGCCATCGCCCTCATGCTATCGCGAACACCAAGTATCTTCTTACCGAGTAAAGTGCCGCGACTGGCTCCGCAGCTATATCCGCCGACAATGACCATCACGAGTTCGCGGCCGGAGTGATTGGCTTGGAGCGTCCTCAGCGGTGGCGTAGGAACCCTATTACCAGGACTATACACGTGCTTCGCTCCACTCTGACTGGCGCTTCTCATACCGAGCGCGCCGACGAGAATACCGATGAGGGCAGCGATGGCGATCTTGCGTTGCGCGAAGAATGACACTTAGAACCTCGCCGTGCGGAGAGTTGTGAGTAGTTCAGGAAGCGAGTCTATTGCATTGTGATCACGGCGGGAAACAAGGCGGATTCCCGGGTGCGTTCGGACAACACTGCCAATCAGATACTACACAGCCGTACAGGGGCTCGCACGCTGAATCGGGGAGACAATATCGACTTGCCTTGGCTTGAGCTTGACCGGCGCTCAGGACGATCGCGCCCCCCACGATTACAGCCGTGTTCACCAGCAGCGCGAGAAGTAGTCTGGTTCTTTTCATAGGTTGTCCCTCAGGTAGGTGAATACTTCCGCTCACAACTCTCCGCGTTATGACGCCTGCGAGATCATTTCCCGCCTAACTTTGCGATACGAAGCCAAGACGCAAGTGCTGAATTTGTGTCATCGGTAAACATTTGAACCTTGAAGCCCAAAGAAAAGAGTCAGGCGGCGCCCTGTCGATCCTCCCGCACCTCGATGGCCGCCGCAGCGATTTGCGTCGTCGAAACGAGCATCGAGGCGTCAACCATGGCGTCGTGAGCGGACACGCGCCGTCGTCCGCAAGGCCGCCCAGGGGGACCTCCAGCGCGCCGCGCGGGGTATCCGCGTTCGAACAACAATTACCGTCAATTCCGTGGATCTCATGCGAAGTGAACTGGTCGCTGGCGCATCCCGCTACTCGGTGGTGTCCCGCGCAATGCTGAGGCACTCGTAGATGTTTGGCTGTCTTGGAAGGCTGGGCTGCCTGGCCGTGCTCGCGCTGGCCGCAATCGGCGGCTATTTCACGCGCGGTTTCTGGATGCCGCGGGTGATGCCGAAGAGCACCGC
>JBKJKH010000523.1:0-2913 GCA_046597595.1 Gemmatimonadaceae bacterium | reverse complement strand
GCCGAGCCGATTCCGCTGCGCAAGTCGCGCCCCGAACTCAACTTTCCCGCGTCGGTCGAGCGCGTGCTGCTCAAGGGGATGGAGCGCAACGTCGAGGACCGGTTCCAGACGGCGCCCGAATTCGCCGCGGCCCTCGCTGCCGCCGGCTCCGAAGCCGACGCCGACACCGGAATTATCGGACGACTGTTCGGTCGCTAGACCCACTCGCACACCAGATGCGCAAGATACTGTTCGCCCTGCTGATCGCCGCGCCCGCGACAGCACAGGAGCGCGTGCCCATCAAGATCTCGAAGGATCGCGACGTCGTCGATACGCTCCACGTCTACCAGCCAGGCATCGACGTCCTGCACTACGACTTCAATATCGCGGTCCCGGTGCTGGGCGATACGATCGTGGGTGACGCACGCATACACGTGCGCCGTTTTCCCGGCGTGGAATCGCTCACGCTCGACCTGCTCGACATGCAGGTGGACAGCGTCACTCTGAACGGCCTCGCCGTGAAGTACGTGCGCGACGCCTCGAAGATCCGTATCCCACTGGCGGCGGCTCGCGATTCCTTTGCCGTCCGCGTCCGCTATCATGGCATCCCGAAAGACGGGCTGATCATTCGACGCGACAGCCTCAAGCGCCGGACAATATTCGGGGACAACTGGCCAAATCGCGCCCGCAACTGGCTGCCGACGGTCGACCATCCGTCCGACAAGGCAACGGTTTCGTGGACGGTCTGGACGCGCGACACCGTGACGATCGTTGCCAACGGCGCGCAGGTCTCGCAGAACATCATCGCCACTCGAAAGGATCGGCCCACCGGCACGTATGCGCAGTGGCGTGAGTCGCAACCGATTCCCACCTACCTGATGGTGATCGCTGCAGCGCCGCTCGTGGAAACCTCACTCGGCGAAACTGCATGCGGATTGGCGGAGGTCGGCGGCTGCGTATCGCAATCCGTTTATACGACGCCAGAGCTGAAGGCCTACGCCCCGGGGCCATTTGCGAAGGCCGCCGAGATCGTCCGTTTTTTTGCCACCACGGTGGGGCCGTACCCATATGAAAAGCTGGCGCATCTCCAGAGCTCGACGCGATTCGGAGGCATGGAGAACGCCAGTGCAATTTTCTACAGCGACGCCGCGTTCCGCAACCGATCGCTGCGTGTCGGCTTGATCGCACACGAGACAGCGCATCAGTGGTTCGGCAACTCCGCCACGGAGCGGGAATGGTCGCACCTGTGGCTTTCGGAAGGGTTCGCGACCTACTTCGAACAGCTCTGGCAGGAGCACGATTTTGGCCGCGACTCGCTGCGCGCGGGAATGACGCGCATCCGGACGCAGATCCTGGAAGCGAAAGTCGTGGCCGAGCGTCCGGTCATCGATGCCGCGCAGACCGACCTGATGGCGCTGCTCAACACGAACAGCTATCAGAAAGGCGGCTTCGTCCTGCACATGCTGCGCGCGCAGGTGGGCGACACGGCGTTCTTCCGCGGCGTGCGTACCTACTACGCCGAGTACCGGCATGGTACCGCCCTCACTCGTGATTTCCAGCGGCACATGGAGCTGGCGTCCGGTCAGTCGCTCTCCTGGTTCTTCGACCAGTGGCTGCGCCGCCCGGGGTTTGCTACCGTAGCGGCCCGCTGGGTGCACGATGGGTCAGCGCGCAATATCGCATTCAAGGTCGTGCAATCGGGGAAGTACGGATTCTTCCGCATGAAGATCCCCGTCGAGCTGGATGACGGCACGACCGTGCGCCGCATCATGATCGACGTTCCGGCGCAGGCCGAGACGCGACTCTTCATCCCCGTGGACCTGCCCAAGCCGCTCGTGCGGATCACGATCGATCCGGATGCGCAGGTGCTGGCGGTCATCACGACGATGGGTCTGTAGCGCGTGTCCGTGCGCTGGTCAGGGTGGTTGGCCGCCTGCCTCCTTATTGGAACTCCGTTACGCGGACAGCGTCATTCGGATCTTGACCAGGCCGATGCGTTGCTTGCTGCGGGCCGGCTGCTCGCCGCAGAGAACATCTACTATGCCGCGGCCCGTCAACGCCCACGCGATCCTGCCACGCGTCGCGCGCTCGGCCGATATCTCGCTGCGCGCGGGGCGCTGCGCATTGGCGCAGTGTTGCTCGAGGAAGCCCGATATTTCGGCGGGGACAAGCAGGGCATCGCGCTCGAGCTTGCGCCGGTGTATGTCGCCCTCGGTGACTACCGCGCGCTCGCGGCGCTTCCCGTGGGGCCGCTCACCGCGCCGGAGCGGCGGCGCGCCGAGTATCTCGTGGCCAACGCCCCCGCGGTCGCGTTGAACGATTCTGCCGTGGTGATGTTGCTGCCGGCGACGCGTGACGGCATCGGCGACATACCGATTGTCATCGAAGGCGACACGGTGATCGCGACGATCGATCCCTCGACGACGGGACTGGTGCTCGATACCGCATGGGCGCGGCGGAAGGTCTCGCGCCTCTTCGGGTCGGCAGTGGATTCCCGGCGTGCGAGTGGCATCGTGTCCGAAGTCGGCATCGGCAGCGCACTGCTCCGAAAGGTGCCAGCGCGCTACACGCCGATGCCGGCGCGGCGCGCGCGGATCGGGACGGACCTTCTCGCGGCGCTCACGCCAACGATCGATGAGAAAAAGCGGCAGGTCATCCTTCGTGCGCCCAAAGCGCGGATCCGGACGTCGGGCGACAGACTCCTGACGCTTACAACGCGCGCCACAATCCTGGTGACGACGCCCGACTCGGCGGTGGCGATTGATTCACCGATGGGTCGTGCACTGCTCGGTGGGCGCCGGTGGACGTGGATCGCGCGTACGGGCGTGATCTGGGTGGAGCGGTAGCAGGAGAGGGAACAGGGAACAGGGAACAGGGAACAGGGAACAGGGAACAGGGAACAGGGAACAGGGAACAGGGAACAGGGAACAGGGA
>JBKJKH010000307.1:0-8726 GCA_046597595.1 Gemmatimonadaceae bacterium | reverse complement strand
CGGATGCAGATCACGAGCACCCGCGGATTGACGAGGCGCTCCGCGTTCGCGGGCATTCGGCGCCGGCACAGGTCTCGGTTGCTGCATTGCTTGCCCCGCTCCTCAGGGTTGTACCCTGCCCCACCGTGCGCTGGCTTCGCACCAACCCGGCGATCGGCGATCGCGATACCGGACCCCCGCCGAGTCTTCGAGCACCGCCGCTGAGCTGACAGCTCGCCCGCCGCGCTTCGCGCGTGCGACTCGAAGAACTCACATCCTGTTCCATCGCTCGCCCGGGCTCGTGCTTCTGCACGCGCATAGGTCGCGCGCATACCGGAATGAACGCGGTGCCAGTCCAACACAATCCTGCAAGGCGCGGGCGTATTCTCGTTCCTTTGCTCTGCGCCCTTGGCGCGCTTTCGGCGTGCACAGGCAACGCCCGCCAGATCATATCTGTCGATCCACGACCGCTCGGCCGGGACGTACCTGTCTATCAGCCATTGCGAAGTAATGCGGGACGACCGCAAAGTCCGGCGTTCCCGCATCCGACAGACACACTCACGCTGCGTGACGCTGTCGCGCTTGCGCTGTTGCACAACCCGGAGTTGGCGGCGTTTGCCTGGGAGACTCGAGCGCGGGACGCACGAATCGTCCAGGCCGGCCTATTACCCAATCCGGTGCTTGGCGTGATTGCGGAAGATCTGGGTGCATCGAGACTCTCGAGCGGAACCGGCAGCCAGCCGGTTGTACAACCCCAGTCCACGCTACAGCTCAGCCAGTTGATCGAGCTCGGGGGAAAGCGAACCGCGCGAGAGGGCTTCGCGGCGCGGACGCGCGATCTCGCAGCGTGGGACTACGAGGCGGCTCGGATAGACGTCCTCACGCGCGTGACGTACGCCTTCATCGACGTCCTTGTGGCGCAGCAAATATTTGCGTTGTCACAGCAGACGGCGAAGCTCGTGCAGGAGGTGCAGCAAAGCGTCGGCGCCCGCGTTGTCGCGGGAGTGGTCTCCCCCATCGAAGAAACGAAGGCGAACGTGGCACTTGCCAGCGCGCAAGTGGAATCGGTCCGCGCGTCACGACTCCTCGGCGCCAGCCGGGCGCGGCTGGCGGCCCAGTGGGGCCGCCCTGATGCGGCGTTCCGTTGGGCCGCGGGTGATTTAGCTGTGATGCCCGCCCTGCCCCCAATCAGCGCGTTGAGAATTCACCTCATCCGGAATCCCGTGCTCGCCCGCTGGGCCGTGGAGATTTCGCAGCGGCAGGCTGCACTCGGGGTGGAGCGATCAAAGCGCATCCCCGATGTAACCCTGACCGCCGGTCATCGGCGCTTCACGGAACTTCATATCAACGCCTGGGTGATCGGGGCGTCGCTCCCCTTGCCGCTGTTTGATCGCAACCAGGGGGGAACCGAAGAGGCAATCAGTCGCTTGAACAAGGCGTACGAGGAGCGCCGGGCGGCTGAGTCGCGCGTCTCCAGCGCGTTGTCGGACGCGTACGCCGCGCTTTCGATTGCCCACCAGGAGGCGTTGGCGCTCCGGGAGACAGTGTTGCCCGGAGCGCGCCAGACTTTCGCCGCGGTCAGCGAAGGATACCAACTCGGGAAGTTCGGCTATCTCGACGTACTGGATGCGCAGCGAACACTGATCGCGGCGGACGGCCAGTATCTGCGGGCGGTCTCGGACTATCACAAGGCCGTTGCGGACATTGAGCGGCTCGTTGGTGCGCCCCTCGACGAAATCTCGAGTCTGCCGGCGCCTGCTCGCAACTGAGTGGCACTACGAGGGCCATGTGCCCGCAAGGAAAAAGGAGAGCTTGGTGCAGAATGAAATACGAGGTGGAGACGAGAGGCCCATGTCACGCTGGAGACTATTCGAGTCGTTCGCGCGGGACAGAGTGCCGGTCCGCTTTCGGAACGGGTCAATTCCGGCGGTCGCGGCGATTGTCGTCGTTGGCATGGCGTTGACGGCGGTGATTCTCCTGACGAAGAAGGGGAGTGGCGGCCCGGACACGACAGATGCGGGCGGAGCAGCGGTCGCGCAGGCGGGAGCGCTGAACTACCCCAGGGGTCCGCATGGCGCACGGCTGCTGTCCGATGGCCCGCTCCAACTCGAGGTAACGATATACGAAACCGGGGTTCCACCCCACTTTCGAATTTTTCCATATGACGCCGGCATGAAACCGGTTGCGCCCGAGGAGGTGAACCTCCGGGTGGAACTGCACCGACTCGGTGGGCGCGTCGATAGCGTGGGATTTATAGCGCAAGCGGATTACCTGCTGGGTCAGGGTATTGTCGAAGAACCGCATTCGTTCGACGTCAAGGTGATTGCGCAGCTGGCCGGTCGCCGGCGCGAGTGGACGTACTCGCAGCTTGAAGGCAAGGTGCGGCTGGGACGGGATCAGGTCGCAAGCGCAGGCATTGTGATTCAAACCGCAGGGCCACGTCGCATGGTCACCACGGTCGACCTGCCCGCACAGGTGCAGGCTGATGAGACGCGCCTCGCGCACGTGGTGCCGCGACTTCAGGGCGTCGTGACCAACGTGTTCAAGCAGGAGGGCGATCGCGTGAGCAGAGGAGAGTTGATGGCCGTACTCAACAGCCGGGAGCTGGCCGAAGCGAAGGGCGCGTATCTCGCCGCGTCGCGCCATGTCGAGTTTACGCGGGTGACGCTTAACCGAGAGGAAGCGCTGTGGAAGAAGAAGATCTCGCCAGAGCGTGACTATCTCGAAGCAAGGCGGGGGTACGACGAAGCCGAACTGAGCGAACGGCTGGCGGCGCAAACTCTGGTTGTTCTCGGCGTACGCAGGGGAACTTTGTCGGGCATCGCCTCAGCGACGCCTGAAAGCATGGCGCGGCACGAGATCCGCGCGCCGCTGGACGGCAGGGTCATCGAGCGCAACGTCACCGTCGGCGAAGCAGTGACCGCCACCGAGGATATTTTCACGGTGGCCGATCTCTCGGCCGTGTGGATTGACATCGCAGTTTCCGCGAAAGACATCGGGATGGTGCATGAGGGGCAAGAGGCCACGGTGCGCTCGAGCGATCTCGGCGCGGAAGCCGCAGGGCGTGTCAGCTATATCGGCCCTCTCGTGGGCCAGGAGACGCGCGCCGCCACCGCGCGCATCGTGTTGCCGAATCCACGGGGCCAGTGGCGCCCGGGACTATTCGTGACCGTTCGCCTCGTCCGTGAAGCGACGACGGCTCCGCTGGCCGTTTCCACCAACGCCATTCAGACGTTTCGCGATTGGCAGGTCGTCTTCGTGCGCTACGGCGACTGGTTCGAGGCTCGCCCGGTGGAACTCGGGCGCAACGACGGGCAGTGGGTCGAGGTGCTGAAAGGCCTCACGGCGGGTGAGCAATACGCCGCCACCAACAGCTTTGCCGTGAAAGCCGAAATCGGCAAGCTCGGCGCCACGCACGACCACTGAGGCGGCGTTCCATGCTCGAACGAATTCTTCGATTTTCGATTCGCCAGCGCTGGATGGTCCTCATCGCGACGCTGGCGATGGCGGTGTTCGGACTCTACAACTACACGCGGCTGCCGATCGATGCGGTACCGGACATCACGAACGTCCAGGTGCAGATCAACACCGAGGCGCAGGGATATTCGCCCCTCGAAGCGGAGCAGCGTGTGACGTTCCTCGTCGAGACGGGCATGGCCGGGCTCCCCCGCTTGAAGGAGACTCGCTCCATTTCTCGCTATGGCCTCTCGCAGGTCACGGTGATTTTCGAGGACGGCACGGATATCTACTGGGCGCGTCAGCTCATTGCTGAACGCGTGCAGGAGGTCAAGAGCCAGCTGCCGCCGGGTATCGAGCCGAAGATGGGGCCGATTGCCACCGGCCTAGGGGAAATTTTCCTCTGGACTGTGGAGTCGAAGCCCAATGCGATGACCGCGGACGGACGACCGTGGTCGGGGATGGATCTGCGGACCATACAGGACTGGATTGTACGGCCGCAACTGAAAACGGTGCCGGGCGTGGCCGACGTCAACAGCATCGGCGGCTACACGAAGCAGTTTCACGTCACGCCGTTTCCGGACAAGCTCATCGCGTATGGCTTCACGTTCAGTGATGTGCTCGAAGCCCTGGCGCGCAACAACAGCAACGTCGGTGCAGGCTACATCGAACGCAGCGGCGAACAGTACCTGATTCGTGCACCCGGGCAGGCACAGGGCCTCGCCGACATCCGGGAGATCGTGCTCGGCAACCATCTGGGCGCTCCGATCCACCTGCGCGATGTCGCGGGCATTCAGCTGGGCAATGAGCTCAGAACCGGAGCCGCCACCGAGGACGGTCGCGAGGTGGTGCTCGGCACTGTGATCATGCTCATGGGCGAGAACAGCCGCACCGTCTCACGACGCGTCGCGGCGAAGATGGAGGAAGTCAACCGCACTCTGCCAGCCGGCGTCGTGGCGAAGACGGTCTACGACCGCACCGCTCTGGTGGACGCGACTATCGAGACCGTCCAGCACAATCTCCTGCTCGGGGCGTTCCTCGTGATCGCGATTCTTTTCTGGTTTCTCGGAAACGTGCGTGCGGCGATCATCACCGCCTGTGCCATTCCCCTGTCAATGCTCTTCGCGATCACCGGCATGGTGGAGCGCGGCGTGAGCGGGAATCTCCTGAGCCTTGGGGCACTCGACTTCGGGATCATCGTCGACGGCGCAGTGGTGATGGTGGAGAACTGCATGAGCCGGCTGGCGGGACGCCAGCATGCACTGGGGCGCCTGCTGACTCGTGAGGAACGATTGGAGGTTGTCGGGGACGCCTCAACAGAAGTCTGGCGGCCAACGATGTTCGGGCAATTGATCATCATGGTCGTCTACCTGCCGATCCTCACGCTCACCGGCATCGAAGGCAAGATGTTTTTTCCCATGGCATTCACCGTGCTCGCCGCGCTATTCGGAGCAATGGTATTGTCGGTCACGTTTGTGCCCGCGGCCGTGGCAATCTTCATCACAGGCCGCGTGTCGGAGAAGGAGAGTGCTCCCGTACGCTGGGCGACGAAGCTCTATGTGCCCGCGCTCGCGGCAACCCTGCGGCATCGCAGCAGAACGGTTGCGGCGGCGATCATGCTCATGGTGGTGAGCGCCGCGATGGCAACACGACTCGGCAGCGAATTCCTGCCAAGCCTCGACGAAGGAGACCTCCTCGTCCACGCGCTCCGGATCCCCGGCACGAGTCTCTCAACGGCTGTGGAGATGCAGCACGCGCTCGAGCGCAAGCTCAAGACGTATCCCGAAGTGGACTACGTCTTTTCCAAGATCGGGACGGCGGAAATTGCGACCGACCCCATGCCCCCCAGTGTCGCCGACACGTACGTGATGTTGAAACCCCGTTCGCGCTGGCCCGACCCGGGCCGGTCGAAGGAAGATCTCGTCGCGCAGCTTCAGCGCGAACTCCCGATGATGCCGGGTAACAACTACGAGTTCATTCAGCCGATCCAGATGCGCTTCAACGAATTGATTGCAGGCGTGCGCAGTGACGTTGCCGTGAAGGTATTCGGCGATGATATGGAGTTGCTGGCAGCGGTCGGCGCTCGCGTCGAGGCTGTGCTCTCGGCGGTGCCCGGAGCGGCGGACACGAAGGTCGAACAGACGACGGGACTGCCAGTGCTGACGATCCACCTCAAGCGACCGGAGATGGCGCGGCTTGGCCTGAACGTGGCGGACGTTCAGGACCTCGTCGAAGTCGCGTTCGGAGGGAAGGCCGTCGGGCAGGTTTTCGAGGGCGACCGGCGATTCGACATCGTTGTGCGACTCCCGGAACAGTTGCGCGTCAGCCCCGAGGAGATGAGTCGCCTCCCCGTTCCGCTGCCGCAGGGCGTCCGCTCGGGCGCGGGTGTCGCGCTTATTGCGGCAGCCACCGGAAGCCGTGGATTTGTCCCCCTCGGCGCTGTCGCTGACATCGAAATCGCCCCTGGCCCGAATCAGATCAGTCGGGAAAACGGCAAGCGTCATGTCGTCGTCACAGCCAATGTTCGGGGGCGGGATATCGGTTCATTCGTCGCCGACGCCGAGCGCCGCATTGGTGCCGATGTCGAGATACCCGCCGGTTACTGGACCGCATGGGGAGGCCAGTTCGAGCAACTGGTTTCGGCGCGCCGCCGGCTGCTGGTCGTCGTGCCGGTGGCACTGGTGCTGATCTTCGGACTGCTGTTCGCGACGTTTGGCACGATCCGCGATTCGTTCCTCGTATTCACGGGCGTGCCACTGGCGCTGACAGGTGGTGTGTTGTTTCTCTGGATCCGTGGCATCCCCTTCTCGATCTCTGCCGCGGTGGGATTCATCGCGCTGTCGGGCGTGGCCGTGCTGAACGGACTCGTCATGCTCACGTTCATCAACCGATTGCGCGAAGAAGGGCAGTCGGTCGATGACGCGGTGAGCCACGGCGCGGTCGCGCGGCTTCGGCCCGTCTTGATGACCGCGCTCGTCGCGGCGCTCGGCTTCCTCCCCATGATGCTCGCAACGGGGCGCGGAGCAGAGGTGCAGCGGCCGCTGGCGACGGTCGTGGTGGGGGGCATCCTGTCATCGACCGCACTGACGTTGCTCGTGCTGCCGGTTCTTTATCGTCTCTTCGCTCGCGAGCGGCGCGAGGGGTTCGCATGATGCCGCTGCTGACACGAGAGCGCTGGTTCGAGATCGCGCGCATCGTCGGCGTGGCTGCGGTCATCCTGCTGTATCACCAACGCCTCGTCCCCCTCCCCAGCTTGTTCGTCGGCGTCGCTGTGGGACTGTACCCGCTGGTAAAGACAGGCGCCCTGGATCTCTTCCGCGAGCGCAAGATCGGAACCGAGATCTTTGTGACCATCGCGACCGTGATTGCGATGATCGGCGGCGAGTACATCGCGGGCGCGATCCTGATGGTGATCATCCTTATCGCCGAACTCATCGCCGAGGTGAACACCGAGCGAGCCCGGGCGTCCATCAAGGCGCTCATCGGTTCGGTTCCTGCGACGGCACTCGTCAGGCGGCCAGCGGGGGACATCACCGTACCCCTCGCAGAAGTGAAACCGGGCGACGTCGTGATCGTTCGCGCCGGGGAGAAAATTCCAGTCGACGGAGTTGTCCGCGCCGGCGATGCGTCGGTCAATCAGGCGCCCATCACCGGCGAAAGCATCCCGCAGGAGAAGGCCCCGGGCGCCACCGTCTTTGCCGGCACAGTCGTCGAGCTCGGCGCGCTCGATATCGAGACGGCGAAAGTGGGTGGCGATACGATGTTCTCCCGCATCGTCGCACTAGTGGAGTCGGCGGAATCGCAGCGCGCACCCGTGGAGAAGCTGGCCGACCGAGTTGCCGCGTGGCTGATCCCGGTCGTGCTCGTCTTCCTGCTCGGCGTCTGGTTCATGACGCGCGACATCCGGATGATCATCACACTTCTCATCTTCACGTCGCCGGCCGAGTTGGGGCTCGCGACGCCGCTTGTGGTGATCGCCGCGATAGCGCGCTCCGCGCGATCTGGAATTCTCCTCAAGGGCGGCATCTACCTCGAGGCGCTGGCCAAGGTAGACGTCATCGCATTCGACAAGACAGGGACACTGACTATCGGAAGCCCGGAGGTCATCGGCATCGACCAGTTTGATCCGGGAACGAGCGAGGCCGATCTGCTGCGTCTCGCCGCGGGCGCCGAGCGACGCTCGAGTCACCCGTTGGCGAAGGCGGTCATGGCGCGCGCCGAGGCGCAATCGCTGACGATTCCCGAACCGACTTCGTTTGAGGTGATCCGTGGCCGCGGAGTGCTGGCTGAGTTCGACGGGCAGGCCATTCGCGCAGGCAACGCGGCGTTTCTCCTGGAGAACAATATTCCGCTCCCCGCCCAGTCCACCGACGGAGCCGAGACGATCGTGTACATCGCGTCGGGCACCCGCGCGCTCGGCGCGATCCGCTTTGCCGATCGTCCCCGCCCCGGCGCGCGGGAGGTGATTGCACAGCTAAAGGCGACGGGCATCAAGCGCGTTGTCATGCTGACGGGTGACAATGCCGCAATCGCACGAAAGATCGGCGCCGAGCTCGGTGTGGATGAGATCGAGGCGGATCTGCTGCCTGACGCGAAGGTTGACGTCATCAAGCGACTACGAGCCGAGGGGCACCGCGTGGCGATGGTTGGCGATGGGATCAATGATGCGCCTGCCCTCGCGATGGCGGATGTCGGCATTGCCATGGGCGTCGCTGGCACGCAGGCGGCGCTCGAGGCTGCCGACGTCGCGCTGATGACCGACGATCTCGGCAAGATCGTGGAAGCGCGCGCGATAGCCGCCCGGGCGTACCGCACGATCAAGGAGAACCTGCTGGTGGGTGTGGGCGTGGTCCACGTCCTCGGGATCACCGCGGCGCTCATGCAGTGGATTGGACCGGTGCAGGCCGCGCTCCTCCACCTCGGGCCGGATATCCTGGTATTCGTTAATTCGGTCAAGCTCCTGCGCGTACGAATTGAGACCGTGAGAGCCGTACCGTAGCCATGGCGTCGCAAGGATCCATGTGCGAACGAGCAACGGCGCCCATTTCTGGACGCCGTTGAGTCGTTCTGGACTTCCCATCAATGGAGGCGCGCGCAATCGAACCTACAGCGCCAAATGCTTGCCGTGCCGGGAACACTCACCGTCGCGAGCTGGGTACCGCCCTCGGAAAACTGATACAGTTTGGTATCTGCGGAGTAGTTGCTCATCCAAAGCGTCTGGTCAGCGCTGTCGTACGCGAGGCCCGTTGCGCCGCTGCCGCCAATCGATACACCGACCGAAGAGATCAGCG
>JBKJKH010000315.1:0-3184 GCA_046597595.1 Gemmatimonadaceae bacterium | reverse complement strand
CCGAGCGAGGAAGTCGTCGCACACGCGGCACCGCCCGAGCGGGGCTGGTTGGCAGGGTCCGCGGAACTCGCGCCCGACGAACTACGGGGAGATGATACGCGCTGGTTCGCGGTCTGGATCGGCGCCGCGCCGCGCGCCGTGGTGCACCCGTCGGCCGGTCCCTTTGCACGCAGCGCGCTCGAGGCGCTGGCCCAGAGCGGCCGCGCTGCGGCAGGAAACGATGTCGCGATTGTCGCCGCCGATGCGGCAACAAATCTTCCAGCCGTGCTCCTCGCGCCATCAACATCGGTGATGGCAGGAGCAGCCAATCGCGAGCTTGCGCGCCTCCGTATCCCCTGGCGGTTCGGTGCGATGCGCGAGGGCGAAACCGAAGTGCGCGGCGCTCGCATTTCCGGCGTGACGGTCGCGCGACGCTTCACGCTGGTGCCGGAAGCAGGCGCGGTGGCGGAGACGCTGGCGGTTGCCGGGAGTGAGCCGTGGATTGTTGCCGGCACTGGCTATGTCCTTGTGGGATCACCGCTCGTACCAGAGGCGACGAACTTTCCATTGCGCGCTGCCTTCGTGCCCTGGCTGTCCGATGCGATCGGCCAACGTCTTTCCGCGGACGCCGGCGTGGTGATCAGCGTGACGCCAGGCGCCCTCGTCAGGCATGCGGCGTCCGCAGATGGGCTGGAAGATCCGCAGGGACGCGTCACGGCGCTTACGGCGTCGACGTTTTCCGCGCCGTCCAGAGCAGGGACCTACTTTCTTCGGCGCGGTACGACTCGCGTTGGCGCGGTCGTCGTCAATGGCGAGCCGGACGAGTCTGTGCTGCGCCGCCTGTCGACGCGGGACCTCGCGTCCCGGCTGCGTGGAAGCTCCGTCATCGCACGCGATCGGGATGCAGACAGCTGGGCGTCAGAGGTCTTCACGGGAGACGCACGTCGCCCGCTGGAGGGCATGCTGCTGCTGCTCGCACTCATCGCGCTTCTTGGCGAGACCGTCGTCACACGGCGCGCGGAGCGCGGCGCAATTGTCAGCAAGGCGGCCTGATGGCGCTTGAAAGTGTGCTCGATGCCCTCGAGCGCCTGCCGTCATTTTCGCGCCTGATCAACAGTCTGCCCGCGGCAGGGAAGCAGACCATCGTTGGCGGGCTCGTCGGATCGAGTGATGCGCTCCTGGTTGCGGCTCTCGCGCGCCGGTTTCCGACCCGCTTCATCGTTGTGCTCGCGGAGGGTGTCGGCGAGGCGGAGCGCTGGCTCTCGGACTTTCAGACCCTGCTCGAGGAACCGAAGCTCGCGCTCTACCCACCGCGGGAAGCCTTCGGAGAAGCCGAGCCGCACGCCGAGGTGGCTGGCGAGCGCGTCGAAACGCTCGAACGGGTGGGCCGAGGCGACGTACGCCTGCTGCTGACCACGCCGCGCGCGCTGCTCGAACGCACCTTGCTGCCTGCGGCGCTCAGCGCCGGGCGGATGGAACTCCGCAAGGGAGAAAGCATTCGTCCCGAGGTGCTGGCGCAGCATCTCGAATCGGTGGGCTTCGAGCGCGCGTCGATGGTGGAGGACGTCGCGCAATTCAGCATGCGGGGCGGCATCTTCGACATCTACGGGTTCGGCATGGCCGATCCCGTACGCCTCGAGTTCTGGGGTGACGAGATCAGCGAGCTGCGCCACTTCGACCTGCTCACGCAGCGGTCGACACGCGAGGCAGCCTTCGCGCTGGTCCTGCCAGTGGACGGGCGCTTCGAGGGCGAAATCGGTGAGATGGAGCGCGTGACGCTTCACTCGCTCTGGCCCCCCGACACGCTCGTCGTCATCCCCGAAGGTCCGCCCGTCGAGCCGGAACTGCGGCGCACGTGGGACGAAGCGCTCCATCACATCGACCTCGCGCGCCGCCGTGGCGAGGATGTGCCGTCACGCGAGGAGATGTTCGAGACTCCTGACACGGTGCTGGCGACGTTGCACGGATTCGGCACCATCCGCATGTCGTCGCCGGCCGCCGAAGGCGCCATCGCGTTCCCGCTCCGGTCGCCGGAATCGATTGACCGGGACATCAAGAAGCTCCGCCGCATCGTGCGTGACGGCACGCCGACGCTGATCCTCTGCGACAACAGCGGCCAGGCCGAGCGCCTCGATGAGTTGCTGAATGAGAGCACCTTCGATCCGTCACCCGCGGCGCTCACGATCGGGGCATTCGGCGGGGGATTCGAGCTGCCTTCAGGCGAGTACCAGGAGGGGCTGCGGGTCCTCACCGATCACGAGATCTTCCGGCGCGAACGCCGCGTTCGACGACCGCGGAAATACGGGACCGGTGCCGCGCTCGAAGCATTGGGTGCGCTCAAGCCGGGCGACTACGTCGTGCACCTCGAGCACGGCGTCGGGATCTATCGGGGCATGCAGTCGATCTTCGTGAAGGAAGCGACGGTCGAAGTGGCAGTGATCGAGTACGAGGGCGGTGATCGCCTCAACGTCCCGCTCTACCGCATCGACCAGATCGAGCGCTATCGCTCGGCGGGCGACATCGGGCCTGACTCGCCGCCGCCGCGGCTGCACAAGCTCGGGGGGAAGAAGTGGGCGCAGCAGCGTGACAGGACGACGCTCGCCATCCAGGAGATGACGCACGAGCTGCTGGATCTGTATGCACGCCGGAAGATCGCCTCACGGCCGCAGCATCTCGCCGACACCGCGTGGCAGCGCCAACTCGAGTCGTCCTTCCTCTTCGAGGATACGCCCGACCAGCGCAAAGCCACTGAAGACGTCAAGCAGGACATGGAAGGTCCGCGTCCGATGGACCGGTTGCTCGTCGGTGATGTCGGCTACGGAAAAACGGAGATCGCCGTGCGCGCGGCCTTCAAGGCAGTGCAGAGCGGCAGGCAGGTCGCCGTCCTCGTGCCGACGACGATTCTCGCTGAGCAGCATCATCGCACGTTCGGCGATCGCCTCGCAGATTTTCCCGTGCGCGTCGAGTCACTCAGCCGCTTTCGCTCCGCGAAGGAACAGACGGTCGTGCTTGCGGCGCTCGCGGACAGCAAGATCGATATCGTCATCGGGACGCACCGGTTGCTGAGTCCCGACGTCAAGTTCGGCAACCTCGGGCTCATCATCGTCGACGAAGAACATCGCTTCGGTGTGAAGCACAAGGAGCGGCTCAAGCAGCTGAAGCTGGAGACCGACGTGCTCACGCTTACCGCGACGCCCATTCCCCG
>JBKJKH010000157.1:0-2720 GCA_046597595.1 Gemmatimonadaceae bacterium | reverse complement strand
CGGCATTGCCATTCCCCATTGCCGCTCCCTCGTCGTCACCAAGTTGCGCGTGGCCTTCGGGTGCAAGCCGAATGGTGTGGACTTCAAGGCCATCGACGAGAAGCCGGTCTTCTTCTTTTTCCTGATCGTCGCGCCGCCGCTCGAGGTCAGCAACCAGTACCTGCCCGTCCTCGGGAAGATCGCGCAGTTCAGCAAGGAGAGTGACGTGCCGCAGCGCCTGCTCGCGCTGAAGGAGCCGCGCGAGTTCATGGCGCTGCTCGAGGAAAAAGGCGTCTAGCTTAGCTAAGACAGGTCAGTTCTTCAGGCGCTCGACACCACGCTTCGTGTAAACCAGCAGGACTCCGTTGTGCGCGCCGGTACCGAACAGCGCACCGGCGTCGGTCGCGCGCAGGAATATGACGTGATCCACGGCATCGAGCGTGGCGACGTCGGCAATGCTTCCTGCTGGTTCGACGCGCACCCCGTCGACGAGCACCAGGAGGCATGCGTTCCCCCCTGCCCCGCCCCGCCGCGTCGAGACGCAGTCGCCATCGGGCGTTTCGATGCTCGTGACCCACGCCGGTCCAATGCTCCGAATGACGTCCACGATGTTGCGCGCGCCCGCGGCGCGCGACTCGATCTCCACGGGCGTGAGAATGCTTCCCGCAATCGCCCGCAGGTTCATGCCCATCACCGTGCGCCGCGAAATCGTGTCGCGCTGGGCGCGTACGGTCACCGCGGTCAGTGTTGTGGGCGCCGGCGCGAGCACGACGTCGAAGGAGAAGACTTCATCCTTGTCCACTTCGAGCCACGTCGTATTGCGCGGGAGGTAGCCGAGCCGGCGCACTTGCAGGCCATAGAAGCCCGCGTCGGGGGCGCGCACCCGGAATTCTCCGCGTGCGTTGGACCGCACCAGCCCGGCGATCTTGTCCGTCGTGTCGATGAGCGTGACCTGCGCATCGCGCAACACCAGGCCCGCTGAGTCCAACACCACACCGCGGAATTCCTGCGCGTGTGCGGGAATGCTCACGAGTCCTGCGACAAGCAGGGGCACGATGAGAGCTGGGACTACTCCCACTCGATCGTTGCCGGCGGCTTGGAGCTGATGTCATACACCACCCGATTGACTCCCTGCACTTCCCGGATGATGCGGTTCGAAATGCGTGCAAGTACGTCCGGGGGGAATGGGTACCAGTCGGCGGTCATGCCATCGGTGCTCGTCACGGCGCGAAGCGCGAGCACGTGCTCGTACGTGCGCTCGTCACCCATGACCCCGACGCTCTTGACCGGAAGCAGTACCGCGAACGCCTGCCAGATTTCATCGTACAGGCCGGCCTCACGGATCTCTTCGAGGTAGATCGCGTCCGCCTGGCGCAGGATGTCGAGGCGAGTGCGCGATACCGCGCCGGGAATGCGAATCGCGAGTCCTGGTCCCGGGAACGGATGCCGGCCAATCATCTCCTCCGGCAATCCAAGCTCACGCCCTACGTTCCGCACTTCGTCCTTGAAGAGCTCGCGGAGCGGTTCGATGAGCTGGAACTTCATGTCCGGCTTCAACCCGCCCACGTTGTGGTGCGTCTTGATCGTCACCGAGGGCCCGCCACTGGGTGACGCGCTTTCAATCACGTCAGGATACAACGTGCCCTGTACGAGGAACTTCGCGTCGGCCCCGGCCGCTCGCGCCGAGGCATCTTCGAAGACATCGATGAACGTGTGGCCGATGCGGCGTCGCTTCTCCTCGGGTTCATCCACCCCGTCAAGCGCCGCGAGAAACCGGTCAGACGCATCCACCACCTCGAGCTTCACGCCCATGTGTGCGCGAAACGTGCGTTCCACCTGTTCGCGCTCGTGGAGCCGCAGCAAACCCGTGTCGACGAAGATGCAGCTGAGCTGGTCGCCGATCGCCCGGTGCACCAGCGCCGCCGCGACCGACGAATCGACGCCCCCGGACAGTCCGCAGATCACCTGCGCATCACCCACGCGCTGGCGGATGCGCTCCGTTTCTTCCGTCGCGAATGCACCTGGCGTCCACGACGGCTCCGCGCGACACACTGCGAAGAGAAAATTCGCCAGCAGCTCCCGTCCGCGCGGTGTGTGCGCGACTTCGACGTGGAACTGGACGCAGTGGATGGGCTTCCGCGCATGGCGCATTCCGGCAAGCGCGCCGCTGGAGCTCAACGCGGTGACGACGTAACCGTCTGGTGTGCGGTCCACATGATCGCCGTGACTCATCCAGGCGGTCATCCGCTCGCCGGGAGAGAATCCGCCAAACAGGCCGCTGGACTCGGACACCACCACCTCTTCCCTGCCGTATTCCCGCTTGCCGCGTACCACTTCCCCGCCCTCGAGATGCGCGACAAGCTGCATTCCGTAGCACACGCCCAGAATGGGCGCCACGTCCAGCAGGGCGCGATCCGCAGAGGGGGCGGCGTCGCCATACACTGAATTTGGCCCACCGCTCAGGATGATCCCGGTGGGATTCCACTCGCGTATCCACTCGAGCGAGCGCGTCGGCGGATGAATCTCTGAGTAGACACGCGCCTCACGTACCCGGCGCGCGATGAGCTGCGTGAACTGTGAGCCGTAGTCGATGATCAGGATGCGCGAGCGATCGCTCACTTCGCGGCTTTCCATTCGGGCTCTGTCAGCGCGAGGAAATCCACCTTCAGCTCCTCCAGATCGAGGATCGCGGCCGTTGGCGTTCCGTGCAGCCACCCACAGGCTTCGCCCGGATTGATGAT
>JBKJKH010000154.1:0-4915 GCA_046597595.1 Gemmatimonadaceae bacterium | reverse complement strand
TGCGGAGAAAATCCGAAGCGCGTCTATGCGTTGAAGGGCGGACCCGCCACGCGGATGGGTAACGTCGCCGGGTATCGCGAAGCGTGGATGGGCGCCGTGATTTATCGCAACCAGTGGGACAAGTGGCTCTCTGGCGATCGTCGGGGCGATCCGCCGGTGCGGAACCTCAACAACGAGACGCTCGCCGAAGTCCTGCGCGGCAATATCTACATCCAGAACCACTGCTACCGCGCGGACGAGATGGTGCAGATGATGGATATCGCGAAGGAGTTCGGCTACAAGATCCGGTCGTTCCACCATGCGGTAGAGGCATACAAGATCGCCGACCTGCTCGCACGGGACTCGATCTCCGCGTCGATCTGGGCCGATTGGGGCGGATTCAAGCTGGAGGCGCTCGACGGCGTGAAGGGCAACCTTGCCATGGTGCATGCGGCCGGCGCCCGCACGATCGTGCATTCGGACGATCCTGTCGGAACGCAGCGATTGAACCAGGATGCGGCCAAGGGCGCTTCCGCAGGTCGCCAGTTGGGGATCAACGTGTCCGAGGAGGAGGCCATCAAGTGGATTACGATCAATCCGGCGTGGGCCATCGGTCTCGATGACAAGATTGGCTCGCTCCAGCGCGGCAAGAATGCAGACGTCGTGCTGTGGAGCGGGAATCCGTTCAGTGTGTACACGCGGGCCGAGAAGGTCTGGATCGACGGCGCGATGTTGTTCGACCGTCTCGATACGACGCAGAAATGGCGCACGGACTTCGAGCTCGGCTACGTGCAGAGCACGGGAGGTATGCGATGATTACCAAGTGCAGATCCTTCGCTGCGCTCGGGATGACTACCAGGTGCAGATCCTTCGCTGCGCTCGGGATGACAGCGGCGGCGCTCGGGATGACACTGATCGCGGCCACGGCTGGTGCGCAGACGATCGCGATCACAGGCGGCCGCATCTACCCTGTATCCGGGCCGGTCATCGAGAATGGCACGGTGCTGATCCGTGATGGCCGAATCGCTGCCGTGGGTGCGGCGATCGACATTCCGTCGGATGCGCAGCGCATCGACGCGAGTGGCAAGTGGGTGACACCGGGACTGATCAATGCGGGCACCACGCTGGGGCTTGTCGAGGTGTCCGCTGTTCCCGAGACGCGTGACGCCAGTGCACAGGGCGAGAAGTCGATCGCGGCATCGTTCCGCTCGTGGGAAGGGCTGAACCCGAACACTGCGCTCTTCCCGCCTGCGCGCAACGAAGGGATCACCACTGTCCTGGTCTCGCCGAATGGTGGCTTGGTGAGTGGCCAGGCGGCGCTCGTCGATCTTGTCGTCGGCTCAGCCACGGACATGATTCGGCGTGCTCCGGCGGCGATGGTTGCGCAGATGAGCGACGCGCGCGGTGCCGGCACAAACGCGCGCGCTGAGGCGATGGCCAAGCTGCGTGAACTCCTTCGCGATGCACAGGACTATCGCCGGCGTCGCACGGAATTCGAGTCGAACAGGACGCGCCAGTTTGCCGCGTCGCGTCTCGACCTCGAGGCGATGTTCCCGGTGCTCGATGGGACGCTGCCACTCGTCCTCGCGGCGGACCGTTCGAGCGACATTGAATCGGCGATTGCGCTGGGGCGCGAGTTCACCATGCGCATCGTGATTGTGGGCGGCGCGGAAGCATGGCTCGTGAAGGACAAGCTGGCCGCGGCGCGGGTACCGGTGCTCACCGGTGGGATCCAGAGCATTCCCTACAGCTTCAATGCCCTGAACATCAAGGCAGAGGGCGCCGGTGAATTGCGTCGCGCCGGCGTGGCGGTGGCGATGATCGGCACGAGCTACGGTGACGAGGCGGGATTCAATGTGCGGAACGTCAAGTACGAAGCCGGGAATGCGGTCGCGTCGGGGATGACATGGGATGATGCCCTGCGCGCCGTGACGCTGACGCCGGCAGAAATTTTCGGCGTCGGGGATCGGTTGGGCTCACTCACCGTTGGCAAGGATGCGAATGTGGTGGTGTGGAGCGGCGACCCGTTCGAGTTCGCGACGCATGCTGATCACGTGATCATCCGCGGTCGCGAGATTCGGTCTCCGTCGCGACAGGACCTGCTCATGCAGCGGTACCGGACGTTGCCGCCGGATTACAAGACGCCGCGATAAATTCGAGGCAGGGCCGCAAGCAGTTGAACCACAGAGGGCGCAGAGGGCACGGAGGACTGCCTTTGCGCCCTTTGCTGTTCCCGTTCCTGTTTGTCCTACCGGAGGCCTAGCGAGGCCCGGCGAAGGCTAGACGCTGCTCGTTTTCCTGCCCAGCTGCTCCTCGAGGCGTCGCGCTTCTATCTCGCGCGCGCTCAGTGCCTCGGTGAGCCGTACGAGGGTTTCGGCGTCCACGTCCACGCCATTCGCCCGCGCCCGGTAGACGGCATAGCCCAGCGCCTGTGCGGCACGGTCGCAAAGCTGCCGCGCGCGGAAGGCCTCGAGGCGCATGCGGCCCTCATCCAGCGCTCCCTGCGCGGCACGGCCAGCACTTTCGAGCTCGGTACGAACTTTGTCCCAGAGTGGCATTTCTGCAAATCCTACGAGTCGGGAGGGCTCAGGTTCCAAGAATACTTTAACACCACAATCAGGAAATAGGCCTCCCAGCTCGGGGCAACTCGAGTCGTGAGTGGTGCGTCATGAGTCGTGCGTCGAAAACCTGAGTCTTCCGTCCTGAGTCATGAGAATTCGTGTATTCGCTCGCGACTCGCCACGGACGACTCGAGAGGTAGACCCACTACTCAACACGCACCACTCAAGACTCGAGTGGTCAAACCAGGAAAATAAAAAACGGCTCCCGTCGATCAGGGAGCCGTTATCAGTGCGAGGTTCGAAGGGCTATGCCGCGCTCGACGCCGTCTCTGCACTCGCGGGGTAAACGCTGACCTTCATGCGGCGCGCGTCCTTGTGCTCGAACTTCACGAAGCCATCGATGAGCGCGTAGATCGTGTAGTCCGTGCCGAGGCCGACGTTGTTGCCAGGATGCCACTTCGTCCCGCACTGGCGCAGGATGATGTTGCCGGGGCGCACCTTCTCGCCGCCGTACTTCTTGACGCCGCGGTACTTGGGGTTCGAATCGCGGCCGTTGCGCGACGAACCTACGCCTTTCTTGTGTGCCATATCGAATTCCCTCGCGCTCAGCCGAGCGAGATGTCGTTGATGCGGATCTCCGTGAAGCCCTGACGGTGACCCTGCTTTTTTGCGTAGTTCTTGCGGCGCTTGAACTTGAAGACGACGATTTTCTCGCCGCGGCCGTGCTTCACGATCTCCCCGGTCACCTTGGCGCCGGACAGCATCGGCACGCCGACCCTGGCACTGTTGCCATCGGAGCCGAGCAGGACGTCGTTGAATTCGACGGATGAACCAGCGTCACCAACGAGGCTGGGAATGCGGTACGTCTTGCCCGGCTCGACACGAAACTGCTTGCCGCCGGTGCGGATAATCGCGTAGGACATGTGACTGGCTAACGGGTGATGTTCAGCCTTTAACGTTAGCCAGCCAGTGTTCCCATGTCAAGCGGCGCAACGAGTTAGCTCGCTGCAGCCCTACACCGCCCTACTCGTTATTCCTCTCCGTCGATCGCGTCGACGTTGATCGACCGCACCGCAATCGCGGTCAGCGCCTTGTCGGTGTCCCCTTCTTCGTCCAGCGTGTCCTGCAGCACTCGCGCCTGGTCATCGTACCCGAGCACCCTGGCGTACGTGCGGGCACAGCCATACCCCGCCATCTCGTAGTGCTCGACATGCTGCGCGGCGGCAATGAGCCCCGCGTCGAGCACATCCTTGTCAGGGCGCTCGCCAATGAGTTCACTGCCTTCCTTGAGCAGCCCTTCCATTCCAACGCACTTCTTGCCGCGCGGGCTCACGCCCAGTTCCCGGCAGATGCGCTCGAGCCGCTTCACGTGTTGACGAGTCTGCTTCTCATGCTGCGTGAACGCGCGCTTCAGTTCCTTGTGCGTCGACGCCTTGATCATCTTCGGCAGCGCCTTCAGAATCTGTTTTTCGGCGCTCCAGAGATCCTTGATTCCGTCGACGTACAGGTCTTCGAGGGTCTGTAGTTCCATGATCGAGCAACTCCATGTGAGGCGTTCGTCCGTGTAGTGCCGGTGAGATACGGCGGCAAAACGGACAAGCGCAACATTGAGGCCCGCACCGAACGCCGGCTGGCGCCTACTTGCCCTCGTACTTGAACGACAACTTCACCTTCGCCCGGTAGCTCTCGATCTTGCCGTTCTTGACGGTCATGTCGAGCTGCGACACCTCTGCGACGCGAAGGTCGCGCAAGGACTTGCCTGCCTTGCTCACGGCCGCGGCGGCGGCCTTCTCCCATGACTCCGAGCTGGTACCAATGAGCTCAATGATCTTGTAGACGCTTTCTGCCATGACGTGATCCTCGGTCGGTGGATGGGGCCAGGGTGAGGCTACTGGCGCAGAAGCTCCATCCTTCGCGCCGTGTTCGTCAAGATACCGCGAGAGCAGGCTGTGGCGCCAAAGGGACTCAAGCGTTATGCTGGCCCGTCCTTCCCCGGCTGTGCGCATGCCTCCACTCGATTCCCTGCCCTCGTTGCTCGCTGCCGAGCTTTCGCGGCAGTACGATGTCTTGCGCCTGATTGGCCGCGGCGGGATGGGGTCCGTCTGGCTCGCGCGGGAGCGATCGCTCGACCGACCGGTAGCCATCAAGGTTCTCGCTGGCGAAGCGATCGAGAGCTCCAGTCTTCGCGAGCGCTTTCGACGGGAGGCGCGCATCGCGGCGCGACTCGTCCATCCTCACATCGTTCCGCTGCACGCGTTCGGCGAGACCGACGACGCGCTGTACTTCGTCATGGGCTATGTCGAGGGCGAGACGCTCGCCGACCGCCTGGAGCGGGAAGGTCGTCTCGATCGCGCGGTCGCGCTCAGGATCCTCGA
>JBKJKH010000073.1:0-3432 GCA_046597595.1 Gemmatimonadaceae bacterium | reverse complement strand
GCCCTCGCGCGCGTGCCCAACTCCACCGTGAAGTCGATGGAGCTCGAGAAGGAGAAGGGCCTGCTCGTGTACTCGTTCGATCTCGTCGTCGCCGGCAAGACCGGCGTGGATGAAGTCTGGGTCAACGCCAAAACGGGCAAGGTCGAGTCGGTGGAGCACGAGACGCCGAAGATGGAGCGCGCTGAGGCAAGGAAGGACGCGAAGGAGATGAAGAAGAAGCCGTGAACGTTTGCGTGACGTGGGCGAGGGGCGCGCGACTCGCGTCGCTCCTCGTGCCGGCGATCATCGGCGCGCAGGAAGCGATGCCGATCTCGCGCGCCGACGCGGTCCAGTCCGCGCTCGCACGTGGGGCGCGGCTCGGCGTGGGGCGTGCCGATACGGCACTCGCCCTCGCGCGCCTGATCGCGGCGCGCGCACGCCCGAATCCGTCGCTCTCCAGCGCGTACACCAAGGCGCCGCCGAACTACCACGTGACGGTCGACCTGCCGATCGATCTCCCCGGTATTCGCCGCAGTCGGATCGGCGCGGCCGAAGCCGCCCGGCTTGCTGCCGCCTACCGCTACACATTTGAGCGCGCCGCCGTCGCACTCGACGCCGACACCAGCTACACACACGCGGTCGCGGCGCTCGAGCATGTGCAGCTCTCGCAACGCAACGCGCGCGACGCCGACAGCCTGTTGAAGATGGCCGTTTCCCGGCGCGATGCCGGCGATGCCAGTGAGCTCGACGTCGAGCTCGCGACCGTGAACGCGGGGCAGGCGGAAAACATCGCAGCCGGCGATTCGCTCACCTATCTCTCGAGCGTCCTGGACCTTCAGGCGGTGATGGGGCTCGGGGCGTCCACGGTGCTGGTGTTTCCGCGCGATTCGTTGACGTTACCACCCTCGTCGCCCACAGCCGGGGACTCCGCATTCACCGGTCGCCCGCTGAATGTCGAGGCCGCGCATGCGGCACTCGCGTCCGCCACGCTCAATGCGCGCCTGCAGCGGCGGAGTCTCTACGCCTTTCCGACGCTGACCGCGGGATTCGAGACCGGCGATCCCACAGGATCGGAACCCGGAATTCTCCCCACCATCGGCATTGCCATTCCCCTTCCCCTCCTTGATCGCAATCGCGGGCCAATCGCACAGGCGGTCGCCGAGGAGTCGCGGGCTCGCGCGGAGCTGACGCTCGCGGAGGTCGAGAGCGTTACGGAGATCGCCCGCGCACGTCGCGAGCTGACGAGCAGCCAGGCGAGAGTCGAGCGCAGCCTTCGTCTCGTGAGCTCGGCGAACCGCGTCGCGGCGATGTCGCTCACGGCATACCGGGAAGGTGCCGCCGCCTTGCCGAATGTGCTGGAAGCACAGCGCAATGCGAGGGACGTGCTCGGGCAGTACGTCGACGCCATCGCGGCCGCGTGGATCGCCGCCGCAAAGCTGCGCGTGCTCACTCTGCCGGCTGGATTGGAGCCGTAATGACATTGTCTCGTTTCTGGGCGCTTGCCGCTGCCGCGGCGCTGATCTCGGCGTGTGCGCGCGGCGAGGAGGAGGCGTCAGCGACCGTTCCCGTCGTCTCCGCGCGTGTTGGCGTAGTGACCCGTCAGCCATTCACGGAGACGATCGGCGCGATCGGCACGGTCACTGGGAGGCGCGGCCACACGGCCACGCTGAGCGCGACATCACCGGCGCGCATCGTCCGCGTCGATGTCTCGGTCGGCCAGCGCGTACAGGCCGGCGCAGTACTCGTCGTATTCGACCAGACAACATTCGCCTCCGCCGCGCGCGCGGCCGACGCCGCGTTGCTCGCCGCCGAACGCGCCTTCGAGCGCACGCGTCGTCTCTCGACGGAGGGGATCGTTCCGCGCAAGGACCTGGAGCAGGCCACCGCGGACCTCGCGCAGGCGCGCGCCACGGCGTCGAGCGCCCGGCGTGAGCAACAGCTGGCGACGCTGCGCTCGCCGATTCCCGGAGTCGTCACGCGCCTTACCGCGACGCTTGGCGCGAGTGCAGATCCATCGCAGCCGCTCGTGGAGATCGCCGACCCCGCGATGCTCGACCTGCTCTTCAACGTCACGCCAGGCCAGGCGGGGCTCGTTCGCCCGGGTGCGAAGGCAACGCTCAGTGCCGGGCAGAACCAGGCCGGTGAGCCGTTAGGCATTGCGAGCGTAGTGGATGTGGGCGCGATCGTCGATAGCGCCAGCCGCACGGTCACCGTGCGGGCGCAGGCCCCGTCCACGCGGCGACCATTGCGGATCGGCGAGACGATCTTTGCACAGATTGCCGTCGCCACCCGCCTGACGGCAATCATCGTCCCGCTCGAGGCCCTCGTGCCCGAAGGCGAATCGTACCGCGTCTTCGTCGTAGACGCGTCGGGCATCGCCCACGCACGCGCCGTGAAAGTTGGCGGGCGCACCGACACGGTCGCGGAGATTACCGAGGGCCTGTCTCCCGGCGAGCGGATCGTGACGTATGGCGCATATGGTATCGAGGACAGCGTCAAGGTCACGCCCATTGCCGCCACGGCGCCGCGAACGGCGCAGCCGTGAACCTGTTCGGCATGCTCGAGCGCCAGCGGCGTTTCGTGTACCTGCTCACCGGGCTGCTGAGCGCAGTAGGGATGTGGGCGGCGCTGCGTCTGCCCTCTGCCATCTTCCCGGAACTCCGCTTCTCACGGGTCACTGTCGTGGTCACCGGCTCGGCGCTGGGTGCGCGGCAGGTGCTGTTCGCGGTCACGCGTCCGATCGAGGAGGCGGTCGGGATTATTCCCGGCGTCACGCGAGTGCAGTCCCGGTCCATCCGCGGCGGTGCGCAGGTCAATATCACGTTCGCGGAGCGGACGGACATGCAGTTCGCGCAGCAGCAGGTGCAGGCGCGCGTGAACCAGGTGCGTGGCGATTTTCCCGCCGGGCTTGAAATCGAGGTCGAGCGGCTGACGCCGTCGCTCTTCCCCATTCTGTCGTACAATCTCGAAGGCGGTGACCCGCCCACGCTGTACGACATTGCGCAGTACCAAATCCGTCCGCTCTTCTCACGCGTGCCGGGCGTGGGACGCGTGGATGTGCAGGCGAGCGACGTCCGTGAGCTCCAGGTCGTGGCCGATCCCGCGCGCCTTGCCGCGCAGCGCATGACCTATGACGACCTCGCGAACGTGATTCGCGCCGCGAGCACCGTCGCCGCGGTTGGACGCATGCCGTCCGACTATCGCCAGTACCTCATCGTGACGACCGCGGAAGCGCACACCGCGGACGATGTCGCCAACATCGTGATCGGCCACGGGCTCCGCGTGCGCGACGTCGCAACCGTCGAGATGGGAACCGAAGATCATGTGCGCCTCGTGGCCGGCGACGGGCGGCCCGCGGCGCTGCTCAACATCACGCGCCAGCTCGGGGGCAATACCGTCGAGATCGCAGACAGCGTGGCCAGCATCGCGCAGTCGGTGTCGCGCACGCTTCCC
>JBKJKH010000632.1:0-8255 GCA_046597595.1 Gemmatimonadaceae bacterium | reverse complement strand
CGGCGACGACTACCACGACGTCATGCTGGCGAAGCTCCAGGCACTGCATCACTGGCTCGATGAAGAGCTCGGCGCGATGGTCGCGGGGAAGGCGTACGTCGACACCGGACCCATTCTCGAGCGCGACCTCGCGCGCCGCGCGGGGCTCGGCTGGTTCGGCAAGAACACCATGCTCCTGAATCCGCAGCGGGGCTCCCATCTCTTTCTCGGTTCCCTGCTGGTGGCACTGGATCTTGCGCCGAGTGTGCCGTTCGAGGCCGACCGGTGCGGGAGTTGTACGCGATGTCTCGATGCATGTCCAACCGGCGCGTTTGTGGCGCCGCGCGTGCTCGATGCGACGCGATGCATCTCGTACCTGACCATCGAATTGAAGGGATCCATCCCGGACACGCTGCGCGACGCGATGGGCGAGCATCTATATGGATGCGACGTCTGCCAGGACGTGTGTCCGTGGAATGCGCGGTTCGCAAGTGAGCTGCGCGAGCCTGCCCTAGCCCCGCGGGAACTGCTCAATCGAACGGACGCACGTGCACTCGCGCGCGACTTTCTTGCCATGGATGACGAGACCTTTCGCGTCACGTTCAAGGGCTCGCCGGTGAAGCGCACGAAGCGGCGCGGTCTCGCGCGCAATGCCGCCACCGTGCTGGGGAACATCGGCACGACGGATGACGTGCCACTGCTCACGGCTGCGCTGGATGATCCGGAACCGGTCGTGCGCGAGGCGGCCGCCTGGGCTCTCGGGCGAGTTGCAGGAGGCAGGTGAAAGCACTTCGCGTCGCGCTCCTCGTGGCCGCGATCTGGGCGCTCCGGCGCGAACTCACCGGCCTCGACGCGAGCCATCTGGTCGGGCATTTTCGCAGTTACGGGATTTCGCACGTGGCGCTGGCGTTCGCATGCACCGCGGGAAGCTTTCTCATGCTTGGCGCAATAGAGCTGGTCGCGCTTCGGGCAACGGCTGGCGAAAGGACGAACGACGTCCCCCGTGGTGGCGCTGTCGCGACAGCGTTTGTCGCCAACGCGTTCAGCCATTCCATCGGCCTTTCGCTGCTGACGGGCGCTGCGGTCCGCTCGCGAGCCTACGCTCGCTATGGGTTCGACTCCGCGGCGGTCGCGCGCGTGACCGGCTTCGCCACGCTCACCACCACGCTCGGATTGCTCGCAGCTGGGGCGGCCGCCCTGCTGGCAAGCGCGGCGCCTCGCGCTCGTGGCGTTGACGTGGCCGCACACCCTGTGGGTGCGATGCTCGCGCTGGTCGTGGTCGCGTATTTCGCCTGGAGCCTGTTCGGGCGCGGAGATTCGATAGGGTGGGGACGGTTGACACTGCCGCGTCCGTCGCCGGCGATCGCCGCTGCACAGGTGGGAATGTCGGCGATGGACTGGCTTCTCACGGGTGCGGTCCTCTTCGCGTTTCTCCCGGCGTCATTGGGCATTGGCTTCTGGTCACTCCTGCGCGCGTACATGATTGCGCAGGCAGTTGGCGCGATGAGCCACGTCCCCGCCGCCGCCGGCGTATTGGAAGTTGTAGTGGTCGCGCTGCTGGCTGGGACGGCCCCAGCGACCGATCGCGGTGCCGTGATTGCATCGCTCGTGATGTTCCGCCTCGTCTACTATCTCGCGCCACTGATCATCGCGATGGCGCTTGCCGGAGTTACTGAACTGCGCAGGCCGCGGGGCTCGGCCGGCGAGACCCGCCTCGAGGGCGCCGGTGCTCGCTGAGGTGATGAATCAGTCTGGCGCAGGCGGTGATGTGCGCGAAACTCGGCAGAGTGTCCGCTGGCTGGTCGACAATGCCGCAGCGTACGATGCCCTGCTCGACGCAATCGACAATGCGCGCCGCTTTGTCTGGATGTCACAACTCGCCTTCGACGCCGACTGTGTTGCATACCATGACTCTGACAACGCCGTGGACACTGTCGGACGGCGTCTAGCGGACGCTGTGATCTCGGCGAGCACCACGCGCGGAGTGGACGTTCGCATCCTTCTCAATGCCAGCCTGTTGCTCGACACGACGGCGGCGCTTCGCGCCTATTTCCGGAATGCCGGCGCGGGTGGCGTGCAGGTGCGTGGCGTGAGCCGATTTCCGCAGTTGTTGCATGCAAAGGTCGTGGTGATCGACGGGGCCGAGGCGTTCCTCCTCGGATCTCCGTTCGCGAACGGCTATTGGGACGACACTCGCCATCTGCCAGTCGATGCACGCCGACCGTTACGCGAGCTCGGCGGCCGTCCCCTGCATGACCTGTCATGCACCATCACGGGCCCAGCGGTTGCGGCCGTGGAGGAACTGTTCACCGAGCTGTGGAACGACGTGTCGAGCGGTCCCGGTGAACACGACTTGCTACCGCGGGCGCCGAGCGATGCGTACCCTCCCGGCGCAATCTGTGTGGCGAGCACTGCCCCGCGTCGCGCGTTGCGCGCGCACCCCGATGGCGTCGCCGGGATCCTGGCGGAGATCGAGGCAGGTCTCGCCGCCGCGCAATCGCTGGTGTACATCGAGCACCAGTACCTGAGCGCGCGTCCCGTGATCGCCGCGCTGTCTGCGGCGCTGGCGCGCGCGCCGGGGCTCGAGGTCATCATGGTCCTCAACCAGAATCCCGACGTCACGGCCTACCGGGGCTGGCAGAACGCGCTGCTCCGCGAGGCAGGGCTGCTCGACCACCCACGCGTCGGGTTGTTTGCGCTCTGGAGCGCTAAGCGACGTGTCGCCTCGCCACCGCGATGGGACGTCAACCAGCTCTTTGTGCACAGCAAGGTCCTCTTGGTGGATGACGTGTGGGCGACGGTCGGGAGCGCCAACCTCGACGGGGTGTCGCTCCACTCGTACGGCGACGATTTCGCGGGCTTCGCCGGGCGCTGGATCTTCCGGCATGTGCGCAATTTCGACATCAATGCCGTGTTTTACGACCGCGACGATGCGCTTGCCGGAGCGGTGCGGGAGTTGCGCAAGATCCTGTGGCACGAGCACCTCGGAATCGAGCTCGACCAGGTCACCCGGCAACCCGAAGGCGAGGGTTGGCTCTCGACCTGGCGGGCGCGGGCTGCCCGCAACGTTGCCGCACTCGCGGGTGGTGACGACGCGCCGCCGTACGGCAGCTTCGTGCTGCCTTACAACACGCGCTCCACACCGCGCGCACAACTCGCCGATGTGGGCATCGACGCGAGTGAGGTACAGCTCCACTTCAACCCCGGCTGGCTGGAAGTGCATTGCAGTCCTAACTGGATGCGGAACGTGTTCGCATGACCGCCCCCTCCACACGGGAGCAGCGCGCCAACGCGGCGTTCCGTGCCTTCGTCGGCGACGCACGTTTCCCGTGCCTCGCCGGCAAGGGCGTGATGCGAAGCGACGGCTTCCGGTTGCGCGTGTACGGCGCTCTCGGATCCGCGCGCTCGGCGGCGCGCCTCGCGCGCGACCTCGCCGCATTCGTCCCCGATGTGCCGGCTGACGGCGCAGGCCTCCACTCGTTCGTCGCAGTCTTCCCGCGTTCGGCGCCCGCAGATGAGGTGGAGTTCGAGCGCCGGCTCTGGCAGCAAGTGCAACGCCTGCACGAGTGTGACGTGCCCGACGCCGGCTGGGATCCGGTCGTGAGCGCGGATCCGGACGACCCGCACTTCTCGTTCAGCTTCTCCGGGCGCGCGATGTTCATCGTCGGCGTCCACCCTGCCAGCTCACGGCTCGCGCGACGCTTCCGCTGGCCAGCGTTGGTGTTCAACCCGCACGCGCAGTTCGAGCGGATGCGCGCCGACGGACGCTTCGCCCCGCTCCGCGCCGCCGTGCGCGAGCGGGAGATCGCGCTCCAGGGCAGCTTGAATCCAAACCTCGCCGACTTCGGCGATCGCTCCGAGGCCCGGCAGTATTCCGGCCGCGCCGCCGGCGACGAGTGGCAATGCCCGTTTCACCGCAAGGCGCCATGACAGTCATCGACCGGCGACGCCTCGCGCCGCAGACGGGCGCCGGGCTCACCGTGCGCCGCGGGCAGTTCCTGCGCATCGTGGACCCAGAGGGCGAGCAGGTGAGCGACCTCACGTCGTTTTCGTCAGGCGACGTGGGCGAGTGGCTGTCGTCGGGACGCTCGATAGACTACGCGAACACGATCTACCTGACGGCGGGCCATACGCTCTACTCCAACCGCAGTCGGCCCATGTGGTCCATCGTGGAAGACTCGGTCGGCAGACACGACTTTCTCCTCACGCCATGCAGCCCCGAAACGTTCACCATTTTGTACAAGACCACGGGCCACCACCCGAGCTGCTTTGAAAACCTGTGTCGCGCTCTCGCGCCGTGGGGCGTTCTCCCCGATGCCATTCCGACGACGTTCAACGTGTTCATGAATGTCGAGGTCAATGCGGCTGGTGAGCTTCGCATCCTGCCACCGCGTTCGCGCGCGGGTGACTACGTCCTGTTGCGCGCGGAGATGGATATGGCTGTTGGCATCACCGCCTGCTCGGCGGAACTCTCGAACAATGGATGCTTCAAGCCGATCGACGTGGAGCTGTGGAGTGCGGATTCGTGGACTCCGGCTGCACCCGTGCATGGCGCGCCTGTAACAACCGCATCGGCGTAGCGGCATGACGCAGGACTGTTCCCCGGTACGGCACGCCCCCCAGCGCAAGTCGCGAAGCGACGGCGAGCCAGCTGCACACGGCGCGCTCGGTCACCCACACCGGCGCAAGCAGCACCGTGCTCGCTGGGAATACGCGCGCGGCACCGGCACGGCGGCGCCCAACTTCTGCGGCACCCGCCAGGACGATCGCGCCAACGGCGAGCGCCTGCCAGCCGAATACAGCGCGGGACGCGATGGCCGTCGGCAGCACGGCGAGCTGCGCTGCAAGCCGGAGCGGCCGGGCCAGCTCGTCGTACGCCTGCCGGATGCGCTGGGACCAGAAGTGGCGCGCGCTGGACGGCCGGCGTGCGATGAACGTGTCGAGCAGCACGACCTCGCGGCCTCCGCCCGCCACGATGGTGCGAACGAGCTCGAGGTTCTCGAACATGGCCGAGCCGTCGTAGCCGCCGGTGCGCTGCAGTGCCGAACGGCGGATGCCGAGGGTGCCAGGCCAATCTCCGCCATGCACGCGGTTAAGGAGGGTGCGTGCGGTATCCCATCGCGCATGCCAAGGCATCGGGTCAAAGTAGTTCTGTGGCCGCACGACATCCGCGCCATCGAGAGCATGCGAGACGCGGGCGAGTGCGTCAGCATCGTAGCGCACGTCGTCATCAGCCACGATTATCCGCTCGTGCGAGGCGAGCCGCACGCCGGTGAGCACGCCGCCCACTTTGCCCATTGGCGTGAGGAGATCCGGCGCCGGCGCGACATGCCGGACAATCGGGCCCCACGCCGCCGCGTTCGCGGCGAACACCGCTGGCGCGGAGCCGTCCACCACGATCACCTCGGCGTGGCGTGCGAGCCACCGCACGTAGTCGTCGAAATCCCCAACGGCGGACGGCGCGGAGCTCCTGAGGGGCAGGATGTAGGTCAGGCCGGCATCGCCGGAGTTGCGGGGCATGCACCCACCGCTCGCAACGCGCGTGCCGACTGGCTGGAGAAGCACGATGGGTGACGCGGAGATGTCACCTGCTGGTGCCCTCGGGCCGCTGGGCGACCTGCCCGCAGACGAACTCAGGGCGCACCTGCACCGCATGGCGGATTGGGTGGCCGATTACCGCGCAAGCATCGAGCGGCGGTCCATCGTTCCCATCGTGCGCCCGGGTGACGTGACCTCTGGCACCACTGCGGCGATGCCACTCGACCCAGTGCCCATGGCGCGCATTCTCGATGAGCTGGACACCGTCGTGATGCCAGGCATCGTACACTGGGGGCACCCCGCGTTTCTCGGTTACTTCGGCAGCACCAGTAATGGACCGGCGCTGCTAGGCGAGATCGCAGCCGCTGCGCTCAACGTGAACGCGATGACGTGGAAGACGTCGCCCGCTGCCACCGAACTGGAGACCGTGGTCCTGGGCTGGGTGCGCGAGTTGGTCGCGCTTTCGCCGGCGTTCACCGGCGTCGTGTACGATACGGCCTCAATCGCGTTGTTGCATGCATTGGCGGCGGCGCGCGAAACTGCCGGGAGCGATGTCCGGGCACGCGGCGTTGCGGGTCGCAGCGACCTGCCCGCGTTCTGCGCCTATGCGTCGGACCAGGCTCACAGCTCGCTCACAAAGGCGATGGTGATGCTCGGCCTTGGCGAGGCAAACGTGGTGCGCGTGCCGAGCGACGCGGAGTTCCGCATGGACGTGCGCGCGCTCCGCGAGGCGATGGACGCCGACGCGCGGCGTGGGCTCTTGCCGATGGCGGTGGTGGCGACCGTGGGCACGACATCGAGTGCGAGCGTCGACCCGGTGCGCGAGATCGCTGCCGCCTGCCGCGAGCATGGTGCCTGGCTGCACGTGGACGCTGCCTATGGCGGCCCATTCGCGGCAATTCCGGAGGGACGCTGGGCGATGGATGGCGCCGAGCTCGCGGACTCCGTTGTCGTGAACCCGCACAAGTGGCTGTTCGTGCCGCTCGACTTCAGCGCGTTGTTCACGCGCCGCCCCGAAGTGCTCCGCGCGGTGTTCTCGCTCACGCCGGAGTACTTGCGCGGGGACGCATCACGGGCTGGCGCAGGCGACGCCGCTGACGACGCGGGCGTCATCAACTATATGGACTACGGCATCCAGCTCGGCCGCCGGTTTCGGGCGCTCAAGGCATGGATGACGTTCCGCGCCTTCGGCCGGGAGGGTATTGAGTCGCGGATTCGCGAGCACTGCCGCCTCGCCGAGGTGCTTGCCGGCTGGGTGGCCGCGGAGCCGCATGCATCCTTGGCGGCACCGCAGCGAATGGGAATCGTGTGCTTTCGCTTTGCGCCACCTGGCCTCGCAGCGGACATGCACGACACGTTCAACGAGGCGATCGTCGAGCGGGTCAATGCGTCGGGCGACGCCTATCTCACGCACACGCGGCTCGGGGGGCGCGCGTGTGTTCGCATCGGTCTCGGGAACGTGCTCACGACGGAGCGGCACCTCGCGCACGTGTGGGCGAGAGTACGCGACGAGGCCATGCGACTGGCCGGCGAGGAGCCAGCTCCGCGGCGCGCCGAGCCCAGCGAGCGATCCTGACTATTCCAGCCCGGAGAACACTTCGCGCAGGTCCACCGCGACGAGGAGTTCGTGCTCGGGCACGCGCCAACGAATGGTGTCATTGACCACTTCGCCCGGCCCGCGTTGCCGGGACACCTCGACGCTGCGCGTGCGGAAATCCAGCAGCCACACCTCGGTGACGCCGAGCGCGAAGTACGCGTCGCGCTTGAACTCCCGGTCGTAGACGCGGGACGACCGGCTCAGCACTTCCACCGCGAGCCAGTGCTCCGTCACATCCTGCCACTTGATGTCGAGCGGAAATCGGGCGGGATAGACGAGGATGTCCGGCTGGAGTTGCGTGCCCGGTGGTACCGTGATGGCGCCCGGGCCGACGACATGGGCATAACCCGGCTGTTCCACCGCCGACGTCAGCCGAAACTGCATCCGATTCGTCACAACCTGGTGTGGGACGCCGGGCGCTGGCGTCACGAGCAGCAGGCCGTCGAGCAACTCGTACCGGTTCCCGTCGTCCGGGAAGCCGTCGAGGTCGTCCACCGTGTACCGCGGAACGCTGACTGCCATGCCCATACACTACCTCCTCGCCCCCGTTTGTGTCCACTCGGCATCACCAATAATCGGCGCGCCGCCGCGTCGAGGCGTCAGCGGTGCATCGCGCGGCGTATCAATCGTGTGCTCGACGCGGACGGCCTTGGGAAACCAGACATGGCAGGCGGGTGCAGCGGAACGCGACTAACTTTCCAGCACCCGCCCGCCCGTTTTTCCCGAAGACAGTGAATGCCAGTCCGAACGCCATGACGGCGTCCAGCATCATCGCGGCGAAGATTGCCAACCGCCGCACCTTTGCCATCATCAGCCATCCGGACGCGGGCAAGACCACGCTGACGGAGAAGTTGCTGCTGTACGGCGGAGCCATTCACCTCGCCGGCAGTGTGAAGGCTCGTCGCGCCACGCGTCACGCAACGTCCGACTGGATGAAGCTCGAGCAGGAGCGCGGCATTTCGGTGACGTCGAGCGTGATGAAGTTCGAGTACGATGGCTATGACGTGAACCTGCTCGATACGCCTGGCCACGAGGACTTCTCCGAAGACACGTACCGGACGCTCGTTGCAGCGGACAGCGCCGTGATGCTGCTCGACAACCGTCGCGGCGTCGAGGAGCGCACGCGGCAGTTGATCGACGT
>JBKJKH010000487.1:0-3900 GCA_046597595.1 Gemmatimonadaceae bacterium | reverse complement strand
AGACGCTCGCGACGGCGTGGGCCCGGGCAGCTCTTGCGGAAGGCATGGCTCAATCGCGGCTGAGCGATGCGCTCTACGGCCTGTTCAAGGAAAAGAGCGTATTCCTCGGCCGGCCGTGGAAGGAAGCCGTAGCGACTGTTGCCGGGGCCGTGAACAACGGACGCTGGACAGATCTTGCACTCGACGAAGCGCTCGAGGCGCTCCTCGTTGCCGACACGCTGTTGAAGGAGAGTGGCGTGTCATCGGACGACCAGCTCGTGATTTCCCTTATTCTCGCACTGTGCGCCCCGGCCTCTCCGCAACGACTGGCGTGATGCACATTCACTTTCCCCGGCGGCCGACCCTCGCCGTGCTTGCCGCGATTGCCGTGCTCGCATCGTCGCCGGTTGCCGCGCCCGCCCAGACGCGCGTGGACTCATTGTTCGTGCGCGCGCGGCAACTCGTGAGTGATGGCAACGGGGCTGCCGGACGTGCTCTTGTCGATTCGATCCTGGGCGGTTCCGCAGAGGGATCCGCCCTGCATGGCGAATCCCTGTACTGGCGCGCGACGCTGTCGGAGTCTGGCGCAGAGGCGCAGCATGACTACCTGCGTGTCACCATTGAGTATCCCAGCTCCCCTCGCGCCGAGGATGCGATGCTTCGACTCGCCCAGCTCGAACTCGCGCGCGGCGATCGCGAAGCGGCACTGCGGCATCTCGAGCGATTGACGAGTGACTATCCGGAATCCCCGTTGCTTGCGCGGGCGCATTTGTGGCGGGCGAGAACACTGCTCGACGGTGCGGTCCCCGCAGCGGGTCCCGCCTGTGCGTCGATCGCCCAGGCACGCATACGCGCCGCGCCGCATGACGCGGAATTGCGCAACCAGATCGAGTTCTACGGACGCCGGTGTGCCGGGGTGGACACAACTACTGTCCGCGCGCGCGTGGTCGCGCCGCGGGTCCGTCGCGATGCTTCTCCGCCAGCGCGCAGCGGTGACGGACGTTTCACCGTGCAGGTTGCTGCGTACGGGACGCGGAGCGACGCCGACGCGCTGGCCGCGCGCCTGAAACGCCGCGGCATGCCGGTGCGTGTCGCATCAGCGGGCGCCATCCACCGGGTCTGGATCGGGGCGCATGCGACGCGCACCGAGGCGACGGCGGCGATGCAGGAATTGAAGCGGGCCCGCATTGACGGGTTCGTGGTCGAAACACCGTGACGCGCGATGCGACCACGCCTCTCATGCAGCAGTACCGCGAAATCAAGTCGCGGCACGCTGATGCGATCCTGTTGTTCCGCATGGGCGACTTCTACGAAATGTTTTACGAAGATGCCGAGACTGCCTCCCGCGTCCTCGGCCTGACGCTGACGTCGCGCAACAATGGGGGCGCCGCTCAGGTGCCACTGGCCGGTGTCCCGGTGCGCGCGCTCAACGAGTATCTGCGGCGGCTCGTGCAGCACGGGTTTCGCGTGGCCATCTGCGAGCAGGTTGAGGATCCGAGCACGGCGAAGGGGATTGTCCGTCGCGAAGTGGTCGAGACCGTGACGCCTGGCGCGGTGTTCAGCGATGACCTTCTTGACGGGTCGCGCCCGAATTTTCTGTGTGCCATTCATCCTGGCGCGCTCGCGACGGATCCTGTCGCCGTGGCGGCGGCGGACGTGTCGACGGGCGCGCTACGCCTGGTGCTGGCTCCCCCAGGACAACTCGAGTCGATACTCGGGCGCTTCGCGCCGCGAGAGGTCATCATTCCACGGGCCGACGCCAGGCCGCTTCCATCGCCTCCCCCCGATGGCGCGCTCATCACCGAGCGGGAAGGATGGGAATTCGACCCCGCCCTGGCACGCGAATCTCTCGAGCGGCACTTCGGCGTTCACTCGCTCGAGGGCCTTGGCTTCCACGCGACGGACGAAGCGATCATCGGCGCGTGCGGCGCGCTGCTCCGATATCTCCGCGAGTTGCAACCGGCCGGCGTCCCGCACCTGTCGCGACCCGTCATCGAACGACCAGGCGGCATCATGCCGCTCGACGAAATGACGCGCCGAAATCTCGAGCTGGTCGAGTCTCTTCGCGGAGGGGAGCGCGCCGGGACGCTCCTCGACGTGCTGGACCGCACGCTCACTCCCATGGGCGCCCGTCTCCTGCGGGAACGGTTGCTCGCGCCGCTCACCGATCGGGACAGGATTGAAGCGCGGCTCGCTGGAGTGGCGGCGTTCGCAGAGGACTCGCTCGCGCGCGGCGCATTGCGGGAGACGCTGGACGGTGTGCGCGACCTCGAGCGACTCGCGGGCAAGGTGGCCGCGGGGCGCGCGTCTCCGCGCGACCTGCGCGCGCTGGGAGACTCACTCGGCAGACTGCCATCGGTTGAGGCACCGCTCGCGCGCATTGCGTCGCAGGGCGATCCAGGCGACGTGGACGCCATCCGTACGCGCTGGGACTCGTGCGCGGACATCGCAAGCGAAATTGTCGTGACGCTTACTGAACGACCTCCGGCCGCGTTCGGGGATGATGGCGAAGTCATCGCTCACGGCATCGACGCGATGCTCGACGAGCTGCGTGCGCTGCGCACGGGCGGCAAGGATGCGATAGCGGCGATCCAGGAAGAGGAACGCGCCCGGACCGGGATTGGGTCGCTGCGCGTCGGCTTCAATCGTGTTTTCGGCTACTACCTCGAAGTCACGAACAGCAACAAGCACCTCGTGCCCTCGGAGTGGCAGCGCAGACAGACGCTCACGGGTGCGGAGCGATACGTCACTCCCGCCCTCAAGACGTTCGAGGAAAAGGTGCTCGGCGCCGAGGAGAAGATTCTCGAGCGGGAGCGCGCCTTGTTCGAGGCGCTGCGAACGAGTGTTGCTGGTGGCGTACTCCGGATCCAGCACGCCGCAACCGCGGTCGCGGAGCTCGATGTCCTGTCCTCGCTGGCCGAAGTGGCAGCGCGCGAGGGCTACGCGCGTCCGGAGATGCACGAGGGCTTCGTGCTCGAAATCGTTGCGGGGCGGCATCCGGTCGTCGAACGCATGATGCCTCGGGAGAAATTCATTCCGAACGACGTGCGCTTCTCCGAAGAGGCGCGTGTGCTGATCGTGACGGGTCCGAACATGGCGGGAAAGTCGACCGTCTTGCGGCAGACAGGCCTGATCGTGCTCATGGCGCAGATCGGGAGCTTCGTCCCCGCCGCGAGCGCACGGGTTGGCGTGGTAGACCGGCTCTTCACCCGCGTGGGGGCGAGTGACAACCTGGTCCGTGGGCAGAGCACCTTCATGGTGGAAATGTCGGAGACCAGCGCCATTCTCCAGACGGCGACAAGGCGCAGCCTGGTCCTGCTGGATGAGGTGGGGCGAGGCACCTCTACCTACGACGGCGTGAGTATCGCATGGGCCGTGAGCGAATGCCTGCACGACACGATCGGATGCAAGACCATCTTCGCGACCCACTATCACGAGCTGACACAGCTGTCGACGGAATTAGTAGCAGTTCGCAACTATAATGTGACCGTGCGGGAGACCGGAGATCGCGTGCTCTTCCTGCACCGGCTGCTGCCGGGGGGCGCGGATCGATCGTACGGCATCGAAGTCGGCCGGCTTGCCGGGCTGCCATCGGCGGTGGTGGCGCGCGCGCGCGCCGTGCTCGCCGTGCTGGAGCGCGACGGTTCGGGAATGGTGGCGAACCTTGGCGGTGTGCGCCTGCCGGGCCCTGCGTCGCCGCAGCTCACACTGTTCGCGGCCACGCCGCATCCGGTGGTGGAGAAGCTGCGTGCGGTGCGTCCAAACGAGATGACGCCGCTGCAGGCACTTGCCGTTCTCGATGCGCTGGTTCGGGAAGCCGGAGAGGGCACGTAGCGCGGCGCGGTGCAGCACGGGCTAGATTTTCTCCCCATGCTGCCCGCGCCACCTTTCTGTCGTTTCGTCGTGCCGGCGCTGGGCCTC
>JBKJKH010000407.1:0-8696 GCA_046597595.1 Gemmatimonadaceae bacterium | reverse complement strand
GACGGCGGCTACACGATCTAGCAGCGAGCGTTTACCGCGCCTCCTTCCTAAGGCAGAGGCTCGACGAGCAGCACGGCAACGCCCCACCAATCGGTCACTGACAACAGCATGCGGTCGTTGGTCTCCGGGCCCAACCCGTTATGGGTGCGTCCCGGGAGACCGATGTACTCGCGCACGGTCGCGCCATTTCGCTGAACGAACCGTGAACCGTACCAAAGCGTTATGCTGCCGGCCGGCGTGACGAAGAGCGATTGCGGGTTGGGCGCGGGATCTGGCACTATGGCCGCCGTCGTCGCACTCATGGCGATAATGAGGTGGCCTCCCTCTCGCGTGAGGCTATTGGCCTCACGAAACAGCAGGTAGGCGCTTCCAGACGGCGCGACGCCGAGCCCCGTCACGGAATACCCTCGCGGTGCCCAAGCGAACTCCAGGGCAGGGAGGATCGTCCGGGTTGCGCCAGTGACCCGAGTCGCGACGAATCGGGCGATAGTAGCAACCGTGAGCTCATACTCCACCCATTCGCGGCCACTGATCACGATCACACCCGTCGGCCGCTGCGTCGCCGTCCAGCGCGCGCCGTCAAATCTCCAGAGTGAGTCCTGCGCCACGATCAGGACCGTGTCACCACGCGCGCCGTGTACGGACGTAATGCTCGTTACACTCGGGGGAAGCGGGACCTGCACCCACTCGGCCGCCAACGTGGAACGCCACAACGTAGTCAGGTCCCCGATGTTGACGCCTCGGCGAGAGTTCCAGACCACGTTCGAGGTGTTGACCGAAAATATGGCCTCGGACGTTCCGATCACGCTGGTCGCCCACGTCCCGGTGAATCTGCCGAATGTGTTGAAACTGGCTCCCACTACTGCCGGAAACGTCCCACCCAGTTGCCGGAACTCGATAGGGGCCGCAAGACGCGTGACGCGAAAGGGCTGCACGGTCACCTGCAGGGGCACCGCTTCTCCACCTCCGGACGTCACGCGGAGTGTGGCGATTCCCGCGCGCAATCCGATGAGTGCATTCTCGCTCATGCCGAGCACGTCGGGCGTGAGGGAGGTCACCGTCAGGGCTGTAGCGTCAAGCACATTGCCGAAGGAATCCGACGGAGCGAGCATGAGCGCGGCGCGGGGAAACGAATCCCCTATGGCCAGTTGCGGGACTGTAGCGGCGACGCGAAACATCGGGCCCGCCCGCGCGTCGGCGCTCATCGCGATGCGTGCACGCACGCCGTTCTGTCCTGCGAGCTCGCTCTCGATGGAGATCGTCTGACTCCCCGCCACGGATCCCAGAGTCCACTGAACTCTGGCACGGCCATTCGCATCGGTCGGAGTGGGCACCGAAGCCGTACCGGTCAAGGCGGCCGGCGGGGCTGACGCGACGAGGCGCGCATTCGGAATCGGCCGCCCGCCACGTCCGGTGAGCACGACCATCGGTGCAGTGTCTGTCGCGGTGCCCACCGTCCCGGTGATGCGCGATGGACCTTCCAGCCTTAGCTGAATCGGATCATTGCTGAAGTCGTCTGGCTCCATAGCAGGCGAACCGCAGGCGGCCAAGGCGAAAAGCATCAAACGCATTGGTGATCCAGCGTGCATCATTTCACCGTGTAGCAGGAACCGGGAACGAGTCGATCCGATAGTAGCAGGGGCGCATTTGGCATCGCGTGAGCGCGATGCTGAAGCGCAAAATAGGAGCGCCCCGCTGATCCGGCCAATACGTCTTCTGACGCAGCAGCTCGCTACGGCGCCTCCCTGCAGCATTATCCGCGCGACGAAGCCGTCGCGCACAGGGTCAACGGCGACTATTCAATCTGAAAGATCACGGCAGGATGACGTGCGCGAGTGCGAACCGATTCGGGAACGAAGGGGTGCGCACCGGTATCCACGCGGTGCCGTCGGACGCGAACGCTGCGCGCTGCCGCACGCCAGTACTACTCTGAGCATAACTCGCCGCGAGCCAGCCATCGGGCAGCGCAATTTCCAGCCAGCCGCCGCCCATGCTGCGGTATAGCGCACTCGAGGTGACGACCAACGGAGCCCCGTTCGCATCGAGGAGCACCTGCGCGTCGGCCTCCAGTGGCAGGTCGCGAAGCACCCGTACGGTGGTGCCGCGGAGCCCGACAAGCTGGAAGCGGAGTGGCGTCTTGACGTGGACTGTGCCGGTAAGCGCCAGAGAGCCACGCCAATCCTGCATGATGCCATACGCCATGCCATCGCGCGCTGATTCGAACAGCAGCAGGTGACGATCGTACGTGTCGGCCGCAGGCGATGGCAACTGGACAGGGCGCGCGTTGGTGCCATCCCAGTGCCACACACTGCCGATCGTTGGAGGTGCGTCGCCGATGCCCGGGGCTTTGGTGCTCGCGGAGAGATGAACATTGTCCGCGGCACTTCCGGCAAGCCAGCCCACGACGAATGCCCCGCTCCCCGCGACCACAGGTGCCGACCAGCCAGACGCGGTGCGCGTACGAAATCCCGATTGGCCAAACAACAGGTCGCGGCCGTCACCTCCGCCACCAACCGCAAGAAACCCCGTCAACGATTCGGGGATGCTCGGTGTCCATCTGCCGTCGGGCAATTCCTCGAGGAAAGCCACGGCGGTCAAAGCCGAGTTCACGCCGGGTGCAAGAGAAAGTATGAGATAGGCGCGCCCAGCCAGCGTGCCGCTGAGGACGTAGACGGAGTACGGGGCGCCAGGAGGTTGCGCCGAGGCCGAGGGAATTGTCACGGAAGTCCTGGCCTCCCAGCCAGCGCTTGTTCGCTCCCAGACGGGGATCGGTCCACCCGATGGCGGCCGGCCGACTGCGAGCAATCGCGATCCCGCGCGCGCGAGCGCGCCGATGCTGACGGCGGCGGCACTAGTGTCCAGCTCGATCCGGGGGGTGTTCGATGTTGGCAGAACGGTTGCTTTCATCTGCAGGCGGAGCGAACCGGAGACGGCTTCCATAACCACCGTGCCGCTACGCCGCGCGATGGCTCTCGCGGACAACGAATCCGCGGACGGCGCCACCGAGACGAGTATCGTGTCAGCCGAAATCCACTGTGACACGTACGTGCGATTCCCGTACGAATCGACAAAAGGCGATGGAATGGTTCGCGTGGCCCCCGGAACCATGACCACCAGCGACTCGGCGTCGGTACTGACGCGCGCCGCGGGCGCAGCTCGCGCAGTTACCCTCCAGGTGGGCGCCGCCGGCCCGGTGGCCGGCGCCGCAGCGCAGAGCACCGAGAAGGTGGAGGCGTGTGTTCCGACCCGGTAGCGTGCGGTCACCATCCCCTGCGCGTCGGAGACCGCGGAATCGGGTGTGACGCTTCCAACGTTGAAATCGCCGGAGAGGCCGGTGAAGGGTGCAACCGTGAATCGCACCACCGCGCCTTGCACTACCTGCGTTCCGTCGAAAGCGGTCCCGGTCAACGCAATCTCGCTGCCAACCGTGGCGGTGACTGGGTTACTACCGGTTGGGACGCACGTCCGCGCCTGTGGGCTCGCGGGCGGTGTGACGGGCGGTATTACGGGCAGTGAGTCACGCGGTTGCGGACCAGGCGGCTCGCCGCATGCCAGCGCTGTGGCCAGCAACACCCACGATGCCCGAGGGACCGTAACGCTCACCGACCCACCGAAACGCGGATCTGATGGATTGCTCTCAACACGCCTCCGCAGTACCTGATGATATGGCAACAACTGTCATGGCAGGAACGCTACTGCACCGTCGACACGGCAGAGCCAGACGGCAGGTGCTCGTGCACGTACCGCGTGAGCAGGTTGTAGAGATGCACGCGCGTCCCCGGTCCTTCGAAGATGCCGTGCGTCCGGTTGGGATACTCCATCATCGTGAACGGCTTGTTCGCCTTGATGAGCGCGTTGACCAGTTGCTCGGTGCCCTGGTAATGCACGTTGTCATCCCCCGACCCATGCACCACGAGCAGGTCGCCCCTGAGCCCCGCCGCGAAATGAATGGCCGACGCGTCGTGATAGGCCGCCGAATCCGTGCTCGGCAGCCCGACATAGCGCTCCTGGTAGATGGTGTCGTAGTTCCGGACATCGGCCACCGGCGCAACCGACATGCCCATGCGGTACACCTCAGGCGCGCGGAACATCAGCAGCAGCGTCGACGATCCACCGCCGCTCCAGCCCCACACGCCCATGCGCGTCGAGTCAACGTATGCACGGCGGCCAATGATGCGCGCGGCAGCGGACTGTTCGCGCACCCGCAACGCGCCAATCTGATTGCGTACTGCCTTGCGCCAATCACGACCGCGCGGCCCTGGCGTCCCGCGATTATCGACGCTCGCGACGATGTATCCCTGCTGCGTCAACATGAGGTGCCACAGCCAGCGCGACGCACCGTAATTGTCGCGAACGGTCTGGTCCCACGGCTCCCCGTACACGTAGAAGAGCACTGGATACTTCTTGTTCGGATCGAAGTCGGCGGGCTTCATCAGCCACGAGTCGAGCTTGACGCCCCCGCCGATGTCCGTCTGGAAGAATTCGACTGGTCCCTGCTTGATCGTTGCCAGCTTTTTGGCGAGCGCCTCGTTGGTGACGAGCGAGCGCGTGACTGCATGAGTGGGAAGGCGCACGAGGTCGGTCACCGGCGGAACGCCCCATGACGACATCGTATGAATCGCGAACTTGCCACCGGGGGCGATGTCGTAGTCGTGCATGCCGCGAGCGCCAGCGGGCGTCAGGCGCTGCGCCGTGCCCGTGCCGTCAAGGCGTGCACGCCAGAGGAACATCTGCGTGGCGTTCTCGGGCGACGCGTGGAAATAGAGCCAGCCCGCGCGCGTGTCGACGAGCACGACCTTCATGACATCGTACGCACCCTTCGTCACCAGGCGCATGGTGCCATCGCGTGCAACGAGATACGCGTGCCGCCACCCATCTCGCTCGCTCACCCAGATGAACGAGTTGCCGTCCGGCGTCCAGTGCAGCGACGGACCCGGGCCCCAGTCGACATGGTCGTCGTAGATGTCGATCCATGCGCTGTCGCGTTCGACAAGCGTGGACTTGGCGTTTCCGGTCGCCGCGTCGCAGAAGTACATCGTGTTGACGGTCTGCCGGCGGTTCAACTGCTCGATCGTGATCTCGCGCGAGCCGGGTGCCCAGTCCATGCGGGCGAGGTAATTGTTGCGCGGGTCTCCGGGAACATTGCACCACATGATGGCGCCACCGGCGGCACTGACCGTCCCGATGCGCGCCGACGAGTTCGTCGTGCCCGCCTTGGGATACTGCACCGGGATCGTGAACGAGTAGAGCGAATCGGTATTGTTGATCAGCAGGAAGTCGCGCACGCCGCTCGCATCGAGCTGCCAGAAGGCGATGCGCTGACCATCGGGGCTCCAGCGGAACCCATCGCGCTGGAAGAGTTCTTCTTCGTACACCCAGTCGAAGGTGCCGTTGATCGTCGTGGTGGAGCCGTCGCTCGTCAGGCGCGTGATGCGGCCATCGCCGAGCGATTCCACATAAAGGTCGTGCGCGCGCACGTAGGCGACGCGCTTCCCGTCCGGGGAGAACTTCGCGAACTGGAGCGTGGATGGCTTTGCATCTGCCCCGCCGAGCTGGCGCAGTGTCTTCGTCGCCATGTCGAGGACCCAGAAATCCCCGCGGGTATTCTCCCGCCACACGCGCGCGGAATTGGTAAAGATGAGGATCTTCGAGTTGTCCGCTGACCACCGGTAGCTCTCGATGTCGAGCGATTGCGTCCGGCCTGGCGGGCGCAGTGCGTCCGCGCTGACGATAATCGACCGCCGGCCGGTCGCCGCGTCATAACGAACAAGTTCCGTTCCGCCGCCTGCCGCAGCGGCTTCAACGGTCGCGTAGGTGGAGTCGTCGAGCCATCGCGACGGGCCGAATCCCTCGCCCGCGAATTCTCGCGACCCGAAGATGCGCTGGACGGAGAGCAGCGAGGGATCATTCCCCTGGGCGCCAAGGACGGGCGCGGCGAACAGCAGGGCAGCAAGGACGCGGGGAGCGCGCATCGGCGTGTGTCGGAAGTGAATGCGCGGGGTCGTGATGCGCTCCTAATGATTACTCACGGGCCCATGCTGCGGTCCAGTCATGTGCCGCCGCGCCCCTGACGACTGCGCGCTCCAGAGTGCACTTTCCGCCCTGCACACTCCCCACCGGAGGTCAGGTGCTTCACCGCAGCCGCTTTGCCGGTGTCGGGCGAGGAGATGGGGCCGGGCGCGCGTGGCGAGCTGCTCATCAAGGGCCCGCAGGTGATGAAGGGCTACCTCAACAAGCCGGACGCCACCGCCGCCGCCATCGACGGCGATGGGTGGCTGCGCACGGGCGACGTCGTGCACGTGGACGACGACGGATACTTTTTCGTGGTCGACCGGCTCAAGGAGTTCATCAAGTACAAGGGCTACCAGGTCGCGCCGGCCGAGCTCGAGGCCGTCCTCATTGCCCATCCGCTCATCGCCGATGCCGCGGTAATTCCCTTTCCCGATGACGAGGCCGGGGAAGTGCCGAAGGCGTTCGTGGTTCTTCGCGGTGCACTCGACGCGGACGCGGTGCGGTCTCACGTCGCCGCGCACGTCGCACCGTACAAGCGCATTCGCGAGGTCGAATTTGTCGACGCGATTCCGAAGTCGCCGTCGGGCAAGATCCTCCGGCGCGTGTTGATCGAGCAGGAGCGAGCCAAGCGCGTCCCGGTGTAGATTTCCCGCGTGACTACTGCCAACGTCCCCGAGCAAGCCCCGCCGAAGCCGGCCAAGCCGAAGGTGAACCGCGAGCGCGCCTGGGCTGAAGCGCGCGAGTTGATCTATGAGCACCGCCGGTCGATCACCATAGGCCTCATCCTGATGGTGATCAGCCGGCTCGCCGGACTCGTGCTCCCGGCGAGTTCGAAATACCTGATTGATGAGGTGATCGGCAAGCAGCGCGGCAACATGCTGCTCCCCCTCGCGCTTGCCGCCGCTGCTGCCACCATCGTGCAGGCGATCACGGGATACGCGAACTCGCAAATCGTGAGCGTCGCGGCGCAGAAAGCCATCGCCAACATGCGCGAACGTGTCCAGCAGCACGTGCTGCGCCTCCCGGTCAGCTACTTCGACTCGACGAAGAGCGGCGTGCTCATCTCGCGCATCATGAACGATGCGGATGGCATCCGGAACCTCGTCGGAACGGGACTTATTCAACTCGTCGGCGGCCTGCTCACCGCGATCATCGCGCTCGGGGTGCTGCTCTGGCTCAACTGGCAGATGACCCTCGGAACCGTCGCGTTTCTGGGTCTTTTCGGCGCAGCGATGGCGACCGCATTCAGCAAGTTGCGCCCGCTCTTCAGGAAGCGCGGTGAGATCACGGCCGAGGTCACCGGCCGCCTCACGGAATCCGTCGGCGGGATTCGCATCGTAAAGGTGTACGTCGCAGAGGAGCGTGAGCAGGCAATCTTTTCCGAGGGGATTCATCGGCTTTGGCGGAACATCGCCGACACCATCACCGGCACGTCGGCCATCACGGCGTTCACGACGGTGATCATCGGCTGTGTCGGCCTCATCATCATCATCTTCGGCGGGCGGGCGATCCTGAACGGCTCAATGACGCTCGGCGGACTGGTGATGTATGTGTTCTTCATTGGTCTCGTCGCGGCGCCGCTGGTGCAGATCGCGAACATCGGGACGCAGATCAGCGAAGCGTTTGCGGGGCTGGATCGCATTCGTGAGATCCGCGACATGGCCACCGAAGACCAGCAGGATGAACGTCGTCTGGGCATGGACGACGTGAACGGCGCTGTGGAGTTCCAGGACGTGCACTTCGAGTACGATGCCGGTGTGCCCGTGCTCCGGAACGTGTCGTTCAAGGCCGGCGCAGGAACGACGACCGCGCTTGTCGGGTCGAGCGGCTCCGGCAAGAGCACGTTGCTGGGGCTCGTGATGGCGTTCAGCAGGCCGCAGAAGGGCAGGGTGCTTGTGGATGGCAAGGACCTCGACACGCTCAAGCTGCGCGCGTTTCGCCAGCATCTCGGCGTCGTCATGCAGGACAACTTTCTCTTCGACGGGACGATCCGGGAGAACATCGCCTTCTCCAAGCCTGCCGCAACGGAAGCGGAGATCGCGCTGGTCGGGAAGATCTCGCACGTCGAGGAGTTCGTGTTGCGCTTCGAGAAGGGCTACGACACGATTGTTGGCGAGCGGGGTGTCAAGCTGTCGGGCGGCCAGCGCCAGCGCGTAGCGATCGCGCGGGCCATTCTTGCTGATCCGCGAATCCTGCTGCTGGACGAGGCGACGTCGTCACTCGACAGCGAGAGTGAAGCGATGATTCGCGATGGGCTCCGCTCATTGCGCCGCGGTCGTACCACGTTCGTGATCGCACACCGGCTCTCGACGATCGAAAGCGCCGACCAGATCCTGGTCCTCGAAGGGGGCGAGATCGTTGAGCGAGGCACGCACTCCCAACTGCTGGCAATGGCGGGGCGGTACAAGCAACTCTATGACCGGCAGCATCACGTCGAGAAAGACCAGTTCATCAATCCCGGCGAGGATTTTCTTCCGGGCGGTGAGACGAGGGAGAAGATGCCGACTGTGCGGACGAGTGGAGGGCTGTAGCGGCGCGATGTGGTGATGTGTGGGCGATGTGGGCGATGTGGGCGATGTGGCGATGTGGCGATGTGGGGTGGTCATTCAGGAGATTGAGGGGCGTTGGCGCCGTTGCCGGCGCCCATTTTCTTCAGCACGCTGCGGCGTAACCCGAACAGCGAC
>JBKJKH010000203.1:0-8421 GCA_046597595.1 Gemmatimonadaceae bacterium | reverse complement strand
CGTCCTCTGAGTTGGAAGGTCGCATGCAGGCCATGTGCGACTTCGCCAACGGGGTGAACTCCGATGAGTTCATTCCACCCGCCGTCAGAGCCATCGTTGTGCATTTCTGGCTCGTCTACGACCACCCGTTCGTGGACGGCAATGGAAGAACCGCGCGCGCATTGTTCTACTGGTCCATGGCACGCCAGGGGTATTGGCTGTGCGAATACGTCTCCATCTCGAGGATACTGACGAGGGCGCGTGGGCAATACGCTCGGTCGTACCTGTACAGCGAGACGGACGACAACGACGTGACCTACTTCATCCTTTATCAAATGCGGGTGCTTTTACGCGCGATACATGACCTTCACGATTACCTGGCGAAGAAAGCCTCAGAGATACACGAAGCTGAGGAACTGGTGCGCCGGGCGTCTGCGATCAACGGTGAGCTGAATCAACGCCAACTGGCGTTGATCAACCACGCCCTCAAAAAACCAAGTGCACGGTATACAGTCGAGTCACACCGGGTTTCGCACGGAGTCAGCTATGAAACCGCCAGAAGCGACTTGCTGAAGCTCGTTGCGCAAGGCGTCATCTCCAAGCGGAAGGTAGGCAAGACGTACACCTTTGTGCCCGTTAAGGAGCTGCGCAACGTGCTTCAGGGAAATCTGACAATAGTAGGAACCTGAGGCGCAGTCGTGGAGCACGCCGGTTACGGCTCCCGCCTCGCCGTAGCGAACGTTCGGCCGATGCCGAGTAATCGCACGACCTGAACGGGGCCTTCGGCGACCACGAACTCGAACGACCCGTCTTCCGCATCGAAGGCCTTGCCTTGACGATAGAGCAGCGGGCGAAAGCGTCCGCCGCCTTGTGAAAGCAGATCGAAGTCCGGGTCACCTCCCCAGAGTCCGCGATCGAGACGGCCGCGCAGCACGCCATCGCGGAAGGTTACGCGAAACGAGAACTCGCCCGGAGGTCCTGCTCCCGGTGAATACGTGAGGCGGTAGGTCCCGACGTACTTCTCGACTTCCGCTTGGGCGAGGATGCTCGCCCGCGCGGCGCCTACGCCGATGTCGATCGATACCGACGTCGTGCTCCACTGCATCTGCAGGCGCGTACCCTGGGCAGACACAGTGGGGAACGAAAACGTGAGCACCTCCATGGATGGAATCGTGACGGGGCGAATCGGCACGCGGAGCGCCTCGGAGTCTGCGGGGGGACGCTGCGTGTGATACGTGCGCGCCACGCGGTTGAGCACGAGGGTCCACTCACCGGGCTGCGGAATCATCCATATCGAGTATTTCCCTTTCTGCAGCGCCCGGCCCTCCACGGTGACGTCGCGATCGACTTCGAGCGTCGTCGCCCAATTGGCGCCAGGGGTCCATACCTCGCCCCAATGCACGCGTCGACCGAACAGCGAATCGCGTCCCCGGACCTGCGGCCGGGCGTAGTCGACGGTAATGCGCGCGCCGTTGACGACCTGCGCGACCGAGCCCTGTTCACTCGCCCGAACCTGTGCCCCGATGTCCGATGCGATGCAGCACACACTCAGGAAAGCCAGTGGCTTCATCCGAATTCCTCGTCGATGGCGGCGCGAATCGCCTTGAGCGACTTGCCCTGGCGATGGAGATCGTACGCGAGCGTCGCCTGTCCCTGACAAACCACGCATTGCCTCGCCATGCCATCGCCTTCGAAGCACGAAAGCAGCGACCGAAAACCCGGAATGTCGTGGCATTCACACTGGCATCGAATGCCGTCGGCGATCTGCGGGATGCGGCGGATCTTGTCGAAAAAGGGAATGACATCGGGCGCGTCCGTGAGGTCCTTTGCGCTGAGCACGTGCGAGCCGTCGACGCCGGGGCGCGGGTCCGGATGCGGGCCGCCGCGCGACTGGCGGGCAAACGCCCTGCGAGGACTCAGCAGGGCGGGGACCGCCAACGCCGCGACTGCTGCGAGAAAATGCCGACGTGATTCTGACACGGAAGTGACTCCAGGGGGATGCCTTTAAGGACGATGCGCAGACGAGCGCGATAACACAATCAGCAGTAGTTTGCGGGAGCGCTGGCCCACTCCATCCCGCCGCCGCATGCTCCAGCACGCCGATTCCGTCGTGACCAGTCACTCGCCGGCGCTCATTCCCAGCGAGCCTTCGCGGATTTCTGGAATGTCGGCTGGCCTCGCCGGCTCGGAGATTCTCCGCATTGCGGGCGAAATCCGAGCACTGCGCGAAACCGGTGCGCCGATCGCTGACTTCACCGTCGGCGACTTCGATCCCAAACAATTTCGCATCCCGCGGCTGCTCGAGGACCTGATTGGGGAGGCGTTGAAGGCTGGCGAAACGAACTATCCGCCGTCGATCGGGTTGCCGATGCTGCGCCAGGCTGTGTGTGCGTTCTACGAGCGCGAACTCGGGCTGCGATATCCGGTGGAAGGCGTGCTCGTGACGAGCGGCTCGCGCCCGGGTCTGTACGGCGCGTTCCGCACGCTCCTGGATCCCGGCGACCGCGTGGTGTATGGCGTGCCCTCGTGGAACAACGGCTACTACTGCTACCTCACGGGTGCAGTGGGTGTGCCCGTTCCCTGCGGCACGGAGACGAACTTCCTGCCCACGCGCGCGCTGCTCGAGCCCGTCGTGCGCGGCGCGCGCCTGGTGGCGCTGAACTCGCCGATCAACCCCACGGGATCCGCATTCGATGCGGAAACGTTAGGCGACATCTGCGACCTCGTCCTCGAAGAGAATGCCCGGCGGGGACGCGACGAGCGCCCGCTCTTCCTGCTGTACGATCAGGTGTACTGGATGCTCACGTTCGGCGACACGCGGCATGTGGATCCCGTGACGCTGCGCCCGGAAATGGCGAAGTACACCATCTATGTGGACGGCATTTCCAAGGCCTTCGCGGCCACCGGCGTGCGCGTCGGCTGGGTCGTCGGACCGAGCGACATCATTGCGCCAATGAACGCGCTGCTTCAGCATGTGGGCACCTGGGCTCCGCGGGCCGAGCAAGTGGCCACGGCAAAGTTTCTTGTCGTCGCGGAGGCGGTCGCTGAGGCGCGAGCGCGGTTGGTGGGCGGCATTCAGGAACGATTGCGGTTGCTCGTCGACGGATTGCGCGCGCTCCAGCGGGAAGGATTGCCCATCGAAACCACAGAGCCGATGGGTGCCATCTATGTGAGTGCGCGATTCGCGCTGAACGGCCGCACGTCTCCCGCCGGTGCGCGGCTGTGCACGAACGACGAGGTGCGCCGCTACCTGCTGGACCATGCCGGCTTTGGTGCCGTCCCTTTCCAGGCGTTTGGCATGGAGGATCATACGGGATGGTTCCGTCTCTCGGTTGGCGCGGTCTCGCCGGAGGCGATCGGGGCGATGTTGCCGCGCTTGCGCAAGGCAATTGAACGCCTGACATGATTCCATCCCTGCTGGTATACCTCGGGTGCATTCTCGTGGTCGCTGGCGCGCTTCTCCTCATTCATCCAGTCCGGCAGTTTGGAATCCCGACACGCGGCCGTGCCGGAGCACTCCTCGCGGCCGGCTTCGTCGTAATCGTTCTTGGAGGCATATTGCCGGCGCCCCTGCATCGCGTCACGCGTGCGACTTCGATACTCGACGAAACACTTCCGCAGTGGCACTTCAACGAAGTGCATCGTCGTCATGTGGATGCGCCCCCCGAGGAGACCTGGCGCGCGATGCGGGATGTCTCCGCCAATGAGATTCGCCTTTTTGGACTCCTCACCTGGATTCGTCGTGGCGGACGCAAGGGTCCCGAGAGCGTGATCAATGCGCCCGAGCAGCAGCCGCTGCTGAGCGTCGCGCTGCGCAGCGGTTTTCGCTTGCTCGCGGAGCAACCGCCTCGGGAGATCGTGTTCGGCACGATGGTCACGGTACCGCCCGGAGTGCGTAACGCGGACATCACCCCGGCTGAATTCATGACCATCGAGGGCCCAGGATACGCCAAGGCGGTGATGAACTTTCGCATCATACCGGATGGAAATGGTTCAATGATCCACACGGAGACACGCGTATTCGCCACCGACGACGCCACGCGCCGCTCCTTCGGCAGATATTGGCGTGTGATCTATCCGGGCAGCGCGATCATCAGGCGCGAATGGTTGCGTGCCATCGACAAGCGCGCCACACGAGAGCGCCCTGCACCATGACCACCCGTCTCTACCTCGTTCGGCACGGCGCCACAAAGCTCGCGGCCGAGGATCGGTTCTCCGGGGCAGAAGGTGTTGACCTGTCGGACGAGGGGAAGGAGCAGGTACGACTTCTGGGGCAACGCCTCAAGCATGAGGAGATCTCCGCGATCTACGCCAGTCCGTACTCGCGCGCGATGGAAACCGCGACGCTCGTCGCGGGTCATTGCGGACTACCCATCCAGCAGCGTGATGGACTGCGAGAAATCTCTCATGGGCGATGGGAGGGCCTGACCCGGCAGGAAGTGGAGGATCAGTTCGGCGCCGAATACAGCTCGTGGGCCGAGGATCCATTCACCTTCGCGCCTGTTGGTGGCGAATCGGGAGTGTCGGTCCTCGCCCGTGCGCTCCCGGTAGTAAGAGAGATCGTCACCGCACATGCGGAGCAGCGCGTCCTTGTCGTGTCACACAAGGCAACGATCCGGATTGTGCTCAGTAGCCTTCTGGGATTCGACCCACGTGGCTATCGCGACCGGCTGGACCAGGCGCCGGCGTGCCTCAACGTGCTGGAATTCCGCGATCCCGTCCGTGCGCGCCTCATGCTTTTCAACGATACATCCCACTACGCAAGGCGACCGCGTGAAACCACCGCGGGACTATCAAAATGGTGGGATGCGGGAGGCGCTAAGTCGCCCGACCCGGAGCCTTCACGCTGATTCCACCGCGCTCGAGTGATGCACGCAACTCGCGCGCGAGCTCGACTGCGTACGGCCCGTCGCCGTGGATGCACAGCGATTCTGCAACGATGGGGATGTCCGCTCCATCCACCGAGTGCACGCGTCGCTCGCGCACCATCCGGACAGCGCGTTCGGCAGGTGCGCGGAAATCGGTGAGAAGGGCATCTGGGCGATTTCGCGGAACGAGCGATCCATCCGCCATGTAATTTCGATCGGTGAATGCCTCGCTCATCGCGCGCAGTCCAATCCGCTCGGCGGCGACGAGCGCGTGACTTCCCGCGAGGCCGAACACCACGAGACCACGATCGATGTCGCGCACCGCACGCGCGACGGCATCGGCGAGCACGGGATCCGCCGCAACCATATTGTACAGCGCACCATGCGGCTTCACGTGCTGGAGCGACATGCCTGCCGCCGCGGCAAATGCCGCCAATGCCCCGACCTGATAGACGACGAGATCGTAGACCTCGCGCGGCGTCACCTGAAGGGCGCGACGTCCGAAGTGCTCGCGGTCCGCGAAGCCCGGGTGAGCGCCTACCGCGACGCCGGCATCGCGCGCGGCCTGCACGGTCTCACGCATCATGGCGGGATCGCCGGCGTGATAGCCGCAGGCGATGTTGGCGGAGGTCACGAACGCGAGGACCTCTGCATCGCAGGCGCCCCCCTCTCCAACATCAACATTCAGGTCGACGTCCGGCATCAGCTGTGTCGCAGTTCAATTTCCGCGCGTGCCTGCCTGAGATCCCGCTCGCGCGCAAGATACAGCGCGCGTGCTTCAGCGAGCGAGACTTGACGGAAGCGCACGTGATCGCCTGGGCAGAGTCGCGCCAGAAGAGGAAGGTCTACGGAAGCGACCTCGCCAAGGCGCGGATAGCCGCCCGTAGTCTGGCGATCGGCCATGAGTACGATTGGATTGCCGTCAGGAGGAAGTTGAATCGTACCGAAGGCAACGGCCTCCGATAACAGTTCACGCGGTTCCGAAAGCATCAGCCTGGGTCCCTCAAGTCGCAGCCCCATGCGATCTGATTGCGCGGAGAGGCGGAATGATGCATTCCAGAAGGCGCTTCGCGATTCATCGGTGAGTATTGGCTCGTGAGCGCCAACCAAAACGCGGACGAGCGGCGCGCGCGAGTACAGCGGGCGAAGCGACGGACCGAGTCCCCATCGTGGCGTCGGTCCCGCCTCGCCCGACGGAAATCGAGCGAGGATCCGTTGCGAGAGGAGAGATGGTTCACCGATCGCCAGCAGATCGCCTCTTTCGAGCGGACGGCCGCGATACCCGCCGATGACGGCCCTCACATATGTGCTCCGGCTCCCAAGTACGAGCGGTACATCGATGCCTCCTGCGACCGCGAGATACGCGCGACAACCGGACCGTTCGCCCACGAAGGTCAGGTCGTTGCCGCGTGGAATGAGCGACACCCGCCAGGGATGGAGCGCGCAGGTTCCCACGCGTGCGCCGAGATCGCCGCCCGCGAGCGCGATGAGCGCGTCGGCATCGAAGGCGAGTGTCGGGCCGCTGAGCGTAATCTCGAGAACCGCGTCGTCGTCGTCGTTGCCGACGAGCAAGTTGGCGGCGCGAAGCGCGAAGTGATCCATCGCCCCTCCGGGCGAAACGCCATCGCGTTGATGACCGTGGCGACCGAGATCCTGCACGGTCGTGAAAAAACCCGGATGCGCAACGCGGAGGCTCATGAATCGCCCCGCGTCTCAGCGAATTCCGCCGCGGAGATTGCGCGGAAGCGCACGTGATCACCAGCCGCGAGCAGGGCCGCCGGCGTCCGCAGCGGCTCGAAGAGGCGAAGCGGAGTGCGCCCGATCAGGTGCCAGCCTCCTGGCGTTTCAATGGGGTAGACACCCGTCTGGCTGCCACCGATGCCTACGCTCGCGGCCGGGACACGCGTGCGCGGAGTCTCGCGTCGCGGGGTCACGAGACGCTCGTCGAGCCCACCGAGGTACGGGAAGCCCGGTGCGAAGCCGATCATGTGCACGAGGTACTCCGGCGTCGTGTGGAGTTCGACGACGTCGCCGGGAGATAGTTCATGCGCACGGGCCACGTCTTCGAGGTCGGGTCCGTATGCACCACCGTAGCACACGGGAATCTCGATCAGGCGGGCGGGAGCCAGGCGTTCGGCTTCGAGCCGATCAAGCAGGGGGGTGACCATCTCAGCGATGTCGTCGAAGCTGGCCTGCGCGGGGTCGTAGTGGATCGCGATGCTTGCGAATGCCGGCACGAGTTCGGACAGCCCGGTGATATGAGCCTTCTCGAGTCGCGCGGTGAGCGCCCGGACACGGTGGTTCGTGGCGTCGTCGATTGACGAGCCGAGGGTGATCAGCAGCGCGCGGTCACCGAGAGGCGTGAAGGACATTGCGGAGGAATGTACCTCGACGCGAGGAGCGGAAATGAAAACGCAGCCGCATGGATCGCGGCTGCGTTTTCGTTCCGGGCGAGCGTTGCTGCTCGCTCACTCCATGTTGATCTGCATGTTGATCAGGAGCAGCTCATCCGGCCGCGCGGCAGTGGCAAGGTGCAGTTCTTCGTTGCTCCGTCCTGCGTGACCGTCACGGCCGCGGTTGCCGAGCCATCGAACGTGATGACTTCGCGGCGGATGGACGTCTGCGCCGCACGACCATCGTAGGTCAGCGAAACCCTCATGGATCGCACAATGTTGCCGGCGACGGGATAGGGCATTCCGCCCGCGGCCGTCTTTGGAATCTTCACTCCGGTCGCGGTGTCGCCGGCCACCCGGACGATGGTAAGGCGGCCGACACTGTCGGTGCCAACAGTGGTTTCGGTTCCGCCAGACGTGCCGCTGATGGTGCGCTGCTCACCGCGCAGCCCGCTGACAGAGCGATCGCTCGCGTTGTTGACGGAAGTCGTGTCGTTGACCAGTGGCGTGCGGTGCGCGGCGCTCTCGTTGCCCGGACCGAATCCGTGGCGGAAGCCATGGCCAAAGCCCCGGTGGAAACCGCCCGCGATGGTGCCGACGATGATGCTCCGCGTGTTGATTCTGTCGGTGGTCGCGGTATCAAAGGCGCTCTGTGACGCGCCTGCTGCGTTGGCAAAGGAGAAGGAGCGTGTGATCGTCACGCCATTGCGGACAACGGCCGCGCACTCCAGGCGAGCGCTCGTCGCGTTGAACGTGCAGCTCGTGTTGTCGATGGGGCGATGACCAAAGCCATTTCCGAGCCCGTAGCCAGCAAAGCCGGCTTCGAGGCCGCCGCCCATCATCCACGAGCCACCCCGCCGGCCACCATCACCGGGACCTCCCGGGCCACCTGGGCCACCCTGCTGGTTGAAGCCGCCGCTCACAAAGCCAGTGAGCCCGCCGGCGCTCGCATCCGAGAAGGAAGTCTGCGACTCACCGGTGCCGGCGAGCGCGAGGGCGAAGTCGCTCGCCTGGAGCGAAGTTGAAGGGCTGGTCCCGAAATCCATGCAGGCGGCAGCCCCGAGCGTCATCCCGCCGATCAGCGCCGTCTTCAGTACGCGGTTCATGTGCTTGTCTCCTGTACGACTGGTAGCGTGTTCACCTGTGCGGAGTGTTCTCCGGCTTTCAGGAATCAGGACACA
>JBKJKH010000219.1:0-21152 GCA_046597595.1 Gemmatimonadaceae bacterium | reverse complement strand
GAGCGTGAACTTCGTCGGCAAGACGTCGATGGAAGTCGGCGTGCGCGTGGAAGCGGAACACGTCATCAGCGGTCGTCGCCGGCATACGAACTCGTGCTACCTCACGTTCGTCGCCGTTGACGCCAATGGCCGCCCGGTCGAAGTCCCCCAGCTGCTGGCTGAATCCGAGGACGAAAAGCGCCGATACGGCGCAGCCGAAGAGCGGCGCCAGCGGCGGCTCGAGGAGAGGAACGCCGAGCGCGCGCGCCGGGCCGCGAAGTCCTGAGCGCGTCATCCTGAGCTCCGAGCAGTGCCGACACGGCCACAACGAAAGAAAGACCAAGCAAACCAGTGACTCTCTTTCGACGAAAGGCAAGAGCGGACGTTAGGCGGTCCATGATCGCATCAGGACTGCAGGAAATGCATCACACACATTCGGGCGTCCCATCCGAATCTACATAGCGGTGCGATTGAAACTCCTGGCCAGCTTCCTGGCCGTTTGGTTGCGGCCATTCGCGGCGCGCCGCATACTCTTACGGGTGCGATCGAATTTCCTGGCCTTACCGACCGGAGTGCCAAATGTTCGTGTTTCTCTCGCACTTGACGGTCCCCGAGGCTGACCACGCCGGGCTGGAGCAGCACTTTCAGCAGCGCTCTGGACTGGTGGACGACTTCCCCGGCTTCCTGTATCTGCAGCTCCTCAAACCGCAGGCAGGAACGGCGACCCACACCTTCCTCACGACCTGGACGGACGCCGACGCCTTCCGTCGATACATGAAAAGCTCCGAACGGGCCGTAGCGCATTCGCGTGAGCCGGCCGATATCATGGGAAGGAGCACCGTGCGCCATGAAGCCTATGAGGTGCTGCTGGATTCGCGCGGTGACACCTCGTGAACGCATCGGCGGTCGAGACACGAGCCTCGGATTCGATTCTCGGTCGCAAGGAGGAGCTGGCGCTGGCCATCACGGACGCCCTCTACGCCGGTGACCCGGCACTGTGGGAGCGATTCGGCGAGGCCGGCCGCGCGAAGTGCCTCCAGGACATGCACTATTGCCTCGAGCATCTCGCCCCCGCCGTCTCGCTCACCGATCCGGCGCTCCTCGCGCGATATGTGCTCTGGCTTGCGAACCTGCTCGCCGCGCGCGGGATTGGCAGTGAAGACGTGCGTCGGAGCCTCAACGCCACTGAGGGCGTGCTCTCCCAACGCCTTCGTCCCGACGAGGTGGCCTGCGTGCTCCCCTGCCTGATGGCTGGGCTCGCGTCACTTTCCCCCGCCGTAGCGCCGTGACCGTGGACTGGTCGCACGTGTATCTCGACGCGCTGCGCGCGGGCGACCGCCGGCGCGCCCTCTCCGTTGTCGACGACGCGCGCGCCACGGGACTTGGCCTGCCGACCCTCTATCTGGAAGTCTTCCAGCCGGCGCTCCGGGAAATCGGGCGGCTGTGGCAGGAGAACGAGATTACCGTGGCGGAAGAGCACCTGGCAACGGCAATCACGCAGCTTGCCATGGGGCGCCTGTACGCCGACTTCTGCATGACGACGAGCCGGAATGGGCGGACGCTCCTCGCCGCCTGCGCCGCGACGGAAAAGCACGAAGTCGGGCTCCGCATGATCTGCGACCTGTTAGAGCTCGAGGGCTGGGATGCCACCTACCTCGGTGCGTCCGTTCCGGAAGACAGCCTCGTCGCCATGGTGCTCAGGGATCGGCCCGACGCGCTCGCGCTCTCGGCGTCGCTCGCGCCACACCTTCCGCAGCTGCGGTCCCTTATCCAGGCCCTGCGGGCGGCTACCGGAGAGGCGGCCCCGTACATCATGGTCGGGGGACGACCCTTTCTCGACGACGACACGTTGGCCCTCCGCGTCGGCGCTGACGTGATGGCGCACGATGCATCCGACGCCGTCGACCGCCTCCGCGAGCGATTCGGATGAGCAAGTCGCGAATCGGTCGTGGGCTCGACGCATGCCTCCTCGGCTTCCCCGGCGCGGTCGTGGAGCTCACGCCCGCCGGCCTCGTTACCGATTCTAATGGCAAGCTCGAGCAGCTACTTGGCCAGGATCTCATCGGCCGGTCCTTCGCGGAGATTCTCGATGTGACCTCGCAGGCGAAGTGGGCCCGCCTGTTGGCTCGCGAGACCGAGATGGCGGAGGGCTCTTTTTGGGAGTTCAACGTCGAGAGCCGAGAGGGGTTGGACCTTCGCACGTTCGCCGTCGTGTGGGGGCGCGAGGAGCCGAGCGAATGCCTGTGGTTACTGGAGTACTCGCGGGACCTCCGACTGGAACCGCTTTATGAGGAGCTCGCCGCGGCGAACTCCGAGCTCGTACGGACGCAGCGGGAGCTGGCGAAGAAGAGCGCCCGACTCGCCGCCGCGTTGCGCGTGCAGGAGGAGGCGGTACACCTGCGCGACAACGTGCTGGCCATCGTCGCGCACGACCTGCGGAATCCGTTAGACCGGATATCCGCGAGTGTGGCGCTTCTCCAGGACGCCACACTCGCGGCGGAGAGCCGCTCGCTGCTGCTGGCGGTTGTGGAGCGGACCGTCGCCGGCATGGACCGGCTCGTTCGCGACCTGCTCGACGCGGCGAGTATAGATACGGGACGACTCGCGTTGGAGCGGACACGGATCGACGTGACACCACTCCTCGAGAGTGCCTGCGAGGTGTTTCACGCCAAGGCGGTTGCGAAGCAACTCCAATTGAATTGGCATGCGGAGCGCGCGCTCGCCGTGTACGCCGACCAGGGTCGCGTCCTGCAACTGCTCGGCAACCTGCTGAGCAACGCCATCCGGCTCACTCCCCCAGGCGGTCGTCTCGAACTTCGCGCCGAGCTCGCGGGGGACGTGGCCAGGCTCTCGGTCTCCGACACCGGGCCCGGGATCTCGCCGACCGATGTGCCGCTGATATTCGAGCGCTTCTGGCAGGGGAAGCGCGAAGGCCGAGGCAGCGCTGGATTAGGCCTGGCGATTGCCAAGGGCGTCGTCGAAGCGCATGGCGGCCGCATCTGGGTGGAGAGTGAGGTCGGGCTGGGAACGACGTTTTTCTTTACGTTGCCGGTGGACCGAGGTGCAGCGGAACTCGGTCCGGGATGAACGTATCTCGATCAGCACCGACATCTCCCCGCGTCTTCCAAGCACTGGCGACCCTGCCCCCGCTGCCCGCGCGGCTCGTCGCTACACGACTGCGCTCGCCCGCTCCCTGGTCATGCTGAACAAGGAGAGATCGAACCGCGAGCCGCCCTCGAGCGCGATATCCGCCAGCACTTCGCCGATCACCGAGGCAAACTTGAACCCGTGACCTGAGCACGGGCTGGCGACAGTCACGTTGCTGCTGGCGGGGTGTGTATCGAGGAGAAAATGATGATCGCGGGTGTTCGTGTACAGGCAGACGCGCGACTCCAGCTGCTGACCTGCGGCGGGAGGCATGATGCGCGCGAGGAGCGCGCGCACGGCATCGTCTTCCTCGCTGGATGTCGTGCGCCGGACCGTGGCAGGGGTGGTCACTTCGCCATGGTGGTGTACGCCGATCTTCACGCCATCCCCCGTGTCGGGGAATGTCGCGACGAGCTGGTTGGGCTCCCACTCGAAGAGCGCGATGGGGCATTGGTCAGCTGAGCAGAGTGCGGCATCCCGCAGAGGCCGGAACCAGTGGAGCATCTGGCGTTCCACTTCGACAAGGTGTTCCAGCTCAGGGGCAAGCTCAGGTAGCCACGCGCCCGCCGCGAGAATGAGCTTCCGCGCCACGATCCGGCGGTTGCCCGTCTGGACGGCAATCCCGTCCGCGACGGGCTCCCATGAAGTGACTGCTTCATGGAAGAAGAGTTCGGCGCCGGCGCGCGCGGCCAGCTCGAGGTGCGCACTCACGCAGCGCTCCGGCAGGAGGAGCCCGGCACGCGGCTCCAGCACGCCAATCCAGTCGTCGTCAGGCGCGAAGGCGGGAAAGCGCGCCCTGATCTCGGATGCGGAAAGCAGTTCGTGTGGCAGGTCGTGCAGACGCGCGCTCTCGAGGGTTCCGCCGACAATGGCGCCGGCTCGGGGCCCGCACATCAGGCCGCCCGTGCGTATCAGCAACTGCTCGCCGCGCTCGCGCTCGAGATCCGCCCACAGCGTGTACGCCCGCTGAATGAGCGGGACATATGAGGGATCCTCGAAGTACGCCTCGCGGATGATGCGCGAGCGCCCGTGGGTGGAGCCGAGCGTGTGCGGGGGATGTTCGCGGTCGAACGCGGCAACGCGCACGCCGCGGCGCGCGAGATGGTACGCGGCGGACGACCCCATTGCGCCGAGGCCGGCGATGGCAACGTCGTACATCATGGGTAGCGCATCGCGGGACGCAGCGCGGAACGCGGCGGGAGATTAGGTATCACGTTGCGGGATCCTGACGTGGTCGTGCACGTGGGACGCCATGACTTGGTGACGGGGGGCAGTCCAGCCCATCCGCGAAGATGAGTACTCCACATTACACCACCAGGCATATGTCCCGTCCCATATTCACGTCTCCCGACGGCACCGCGTGGACGGTTGAAGTCAGCATGCCCGGGTCCAGCAATGCGATGATCATCTTCCATCATCCAGCCGGTGGCAGCTCGAGCAACAACCGGTACGCCTGGTACATCACGCGTGGGCCTGAGGCGCGCAGCGTCACGACGCGGCTCGCACCGGCACAGGTGATGAAACAGTTGAACGAGCGGGAATTGGGCAAGCTGTTCCGGCGTTCAATGAAGGTTTCTGCCGGTGCTAACCGGGGGTTGCTGGCGGGGTAGCCGCGACCTCGTCCCTGAACGGAACTTCGATCGTCATTCCGTCCCTGGCGGCCACGGTATTCGGGAAGACGAACCGCGCCTCGCGTTCCAGCTCACTGGTGTCGCGGGAGTAGCGCGCCGAGAAGTGCGTAATGACAAGTCGGTCCACTTCTGCCTTTGCAGCGACATCAGCCGCTTCGCGCGCCGTGGAATGTCCCGTTTCCCGGGCTCGGTCAGCCTCCTCGTGACCGAATGTCGCTTCGTGCACGAGCAGGTCGGCTCCACGCGCGGCGTTAATGGTCGCGGCGCAGGGGCGAGTATCCCCGGTGATGACAAGATGACGTCCGGGCCGAGTCGGGCCGACGAGATCCGCGGGATCGACGATGCGGCCGTCGGGCAGCGTGATTGGACGGCCGCGATGCAATTCCCCCCAGAGCGGACCCTCGGGAATGCCCAGGTCGCGGGCCATGTCGGGATGAAAGCGCCCGCGTCGCTCCTCTTCGACAAACGAGAATCCAAGCGTTGGCGTGCCGCGATGATCGAGTGAGAAGGGAAGGATTTCGTACCCGTCGCGTTTCACTGACTCACCCTCGGACAGTTCGAGCACCTCGACGGCGAACGCCAGCCTTTCCCCGCCCAGCGACTCCGCGCGCTTCACGAAGCGCGCAGTGCCGGGAGGACCCCAGAGACGCATCCCCGTTTCCCGTCCCTGGAGTGACATCGTGCGCAGGAGGCCGATGAAGCCCAGCGCGTGGTCTGCGTGCAGGTGCGTGAAGAAGATGTCCTCGAGGGAGAACGAGACGCGGTAGCGCATCATCTGGCGCTGGGTGCCTTCGCCGCAGTCGATGAGCATCGTTTCCCCACCGCGGACGACGACGGTGGCCGCAACGTTGCGCTCTACGGTTGGGCGGGACGCGGACGTTCCCAGGATTCGAAGGCTGATTGACACGGGCCAAATATATCCGGGGGCGGCCTGGCATCGACCTGACGCCACACAAGGAACGTGATCTGTTGCGTCGCGTCAGCAGCCCGGGGGGTCTCCGAACCCCATAAGGGCCCTCAGCATACAAAATTCTGGCGTTGAGGTCGCTCGGCGGCCCTGAAACCACTTTGTGGAACGCGGATTGCTTTTAACAAGCTGTGCAGGGCCTACGGTTGTCGAAACGTTGGCGTCGAGACAGTGGCGAATCGTTGGGGCATCTGCGGCTGCAAGCACGACGTCACCCAACTGCTGGAGGTAGTTATGGCGGGAAAGAGCCGGCGCGGCTTCGCTTCGATGGATCCGGCGAAGCAGAAGGAAATAGCGAGCAAGGGCGGTCGTGCGGCCCACGAGAAGGGGACCGCGCATGAGTGGAGTTCGGACGAAGCACGCAACGCCGGCAAGAAGGGCGGCGAAGTCGTGAGTCGCGATCGTACGCACATGGCCGCGATCGGTCGTGAGGGCGGCGAAGCTCGTGGCCGCAAGGCGCGCGAGCGCAAGGGTGGGACTCAGCCGGCGATGGCAGCTGGCACGTCCGCTGCGCCGACGTCGCCGTCCTTCAGGGAGCGCGAAGTGGGCACCCCGATCAGCAGGGAAATTCCGGCCATGGCCGCGAGCGACCTGCCGACCAGCAGCGGCAACACCGAGCGCGCGCGCCCCGACAGCTCCCGCAGTGAAATCGCGGAGAGTCGTGTCAGCGCAACCGATCAGGACATCGGCCGGTAACGCTCGAGCAGGGAGGCAACGCGGGTTTCATCCACGTTGCCTCCGCTGACGATCAGCACGATGGGGGGGCGGGGCGACGGGAGTTTGCGGTGCAGGACGGCCGCGACGACCACGGCTCCAGCCCCCTCGACCGTCAGCCCCTCTTCGCGGACGAGCCACGCCATCGACTCGGTGAGTTCGTCCTCGCTCACGACCACCATGTCGTCGAGCACCCGGCGCGCGATGGTCAGCGCGCCGTCGTCCGCCTGGCCCGCGAGACCGTCGGCGAAGGTCGGGTCGTCGCCAATGGTGACCACATGCCCCGCGTCCAATGATCGCGCAACGGCGTTCGCGTTGCCGCTCTGGACGCCGATGATGTGGACCGTTGGCGCGACAGCGCGCAGGAAGTCGCCTATCCCGCCCGCGAGCCCACCGCCCCCGTAGGGCGTTACGACGCAGCCGACATCAGGCAGTTCCTGCACGATCTCGAGCGCGATGGTGCCCTGGCCCGCAAGGATCGGCGCGGTGCTGCACGGATCGACATAGGTCGCGCCCGAGGTCGTGGCGAAGGCAATGGCGCGGCGGTGCGCGTCATCGTAGCCCGCCCCTTCCTCGTTGACTGTGGCGCCTAACGCCACGATACCGTCCCGCTTCCGGCGCGGCGCGTCGCGAGGAACGAAGATGGTCGCCGTGAGGCCCAGTGCGCGCGCCGCCCAGGAGACGCCGAGTCCATGGTTTCCCGCAGAGGCGGCAACTATTCCTGCGCGCCGCTCATCGGTCGTGAGCTGGGCGAGTGCGTTGTACGCCCCGCGCAGCTTGAAGCTGCCGGTGACCTGGAGGCATTCGAGCTTGAGCCAGACGTCGCCACCCGCGAGCGCGGACAGTTTCTCCGACCGGCGCAGGGGTGTTCGTGTGGCGATGCCCTCGAGGCGTTTCGCGGCGGCGAAGACGTCAATGGGAGTAATTGGCGACCATGGGTCTCTCACGTGCGATGCCCTTGAGATCGGTGGGAAGACTTGCTATGTTACTGAGTGCGACGGCCCCGCGTCTTGTACGCGGGGCCCTTCATATTGGGGGGCTGTAGCTCAGCTGGGAGAGCGCTGCGTTCGCAATGCAGAGGTCAGGGGTTCGATCCCCCTCAGCTCCATGTGAAGCGCTAATGCTGTGGGCACGCTTCTGGCTTTACCGGTGACTGCCCGCCGCCGATCGGTAGGACGTAGAGTTCCAATGACGGTGTGCGGTGCTAGTTCTGCGAGACCCCGTGGATTTATTTCCGCGGGGTTTTTCCCTTTTCGACAGAACACCTCAGTCGTGAGTCGTGAGTCCTGCGTGGTGAGTCTACCTCCTGAGTACTGAGTCCTGAGTACTCAGTTTCCTCGAGATGGAAACATTGCCGCGAAGTCCGACTTGAGTCCGTAAAAGCCCTCGCTGAGGAAGCGGTTCGTCTCGACCTCGGACGGCCCAACATAGTCCGACATCACCGTGCCCGAGAGCCCGCTCAGCCAGCGGAGGATCGCGCTTTCCTTCACCGTTCCGTCGATCTGCCTCGAGATCACGGTCTGTGCCCGGTCGCTGTCACGGACAGACAGGCGAAAGGTGAATCCCCCTTTTTCGAAGGGCCGTTTCAACGGGGACTTGAGCATCGTCGCCACGAGTGGCGGCAACTGCCACTCGGGAGGCCGCTGGAATCGCAGGAGCCACCCGCGTTCGTGCGCGTCATGCAGCCACTTGAGATCGATGACGAGATCGGTGACCCCGACATTGAAGACCAGGACCTTGGCGAATGCCTCTCCGCGCAAGGATACGTCGTTGGGGAAGGGGCGCGGCGTCCCGTCCAGCGGCGCCATTCGCCCATCTGCGGTCGCGCGGAGCCGGATCGTCAGTCGGTATTTTTCCGCCGCCATTTCCATCCAACGCGCGCCACGCTTGTCCGCGAGCGTGAAGGCGTAGTGGCCGGTCCTGACGTATTTGTCGAGATACGAGGCAAACGCGGGGAAGCTCGCGCGGACGCCATCCGGGTCGATGCGCGTGACGAACGTGACATCGGTCGTGCCATCGGCACGCGGCACGGTGCGGAGCGTGTCGATCGAGAAGAGGCGGCCGAATGCGGCGGAGCCCCGGGGAATTGCCGCGCGGAAATCGGTGCGGACGGCGGCCTCGCTGCGCCCCGCAGTGGCGCGCAGGAGCGATGCAAACACCTCGGCGAATTCCGTCGCCTTGATATCGCCAATCGCGAAGTCGACGGCGGTCGTCCACCGGTATTCGTCGCCCGGCAGGCGGCTGAGGCGCATGACGTGTCGCGCGTTGCCGGGCGTTCCCGGAAAAGGGACGTTAGGCGCGGCCTTCACGAGGTACCGCTTTCCGTCGAACCCGGCGTCGATGCTAAGCACGCGCTCGTTCTTCCCCTGCGACGTCCACACGCTGGTGTCGTCCCAGACCTTCGAAGGCGCAAGCGCATAGTGCGCGAGCTTGAGCCGCGCCCCGTTGTACTTGGGTTGGCGGATGACGTTGTTGAACCGGTCGCCAAGCCCGCCCCAGAATTGTCCCGCGTTTATTCGGGCGGCTTCGGGGGATGAACCGAACTCGGGTGCGGTGCCGCGACAACCCGGCAGGGTGAGGAGCGCGAAAAGCGCGAGGATCGACTTTGTCACACCGAGCGAAACGAGGGATCTGCGTTTGCGAGCCGCGAACTTCGCGACCAGCACCAACTTAGCTTCAGCCGGACTTGTTCCGTAGCCGGGGCGTTGGTACTTTTGATATCCCTTTCGAACGGGGAAGTTTCCGAAAAACAGCGCTGCCCCTTGGTGTAACTGGCAACACGCCTCACTCTGGATGAGGAGAGTCCAGGTTCGAAACCTGGAGGGGCAACTTGGAAGCCCGGCGACCACTTCGGTGGCGCCGGGCTTTTTGTCTCGCGGCCGATCCGATGGTGGAAAAATCCCCCGCTGTCATTTCCAAGTAGCCAAGGCGAGCTGAATGATCATACGTCAATAAAGTAATTAACATATTCACGGCAGTCAGGACGTTTATCCCGATGCATCGAGAGGCTGGCACCCTGAAGAAGTCTCAGATCCTTCCTGTCTTCGCACTCGCAGCCTCCCTGGCCAATGGATTCGGGTGCGCCGCGCGCTCGCCGGCTATGCATGCCGTCGCTATCCGCAATTTCACCTATGTTGCTCCGACGATCACGGCGCAGGCGGGCGACACCATCGCCTGGGTCAACGAGGACGCCGTGCCGCACACCGCGACCACTGTCGGTGTGTTTGATTCCGGCGGAATAGAATCCGGAAATCGGTGGCAGTACGTAACACGCGAGAAGGGCCGCTTCAGCTACACGTGCGCGTTCCACCCCACGATGCAGGGCACGATTGTTGTGGAGTGAACGGCGCGAATTTCCATGTTCGAGACCACCCACATCAGGAGAGCGCGATGAAAAGAGTGACACTCGCATTACTGGCGATCACGACGTTGGCCGCATGTGCCAAGAAGGAGGAAGGCGCGGCAATGGATACGGCTATCGCAGTCGCCCCGGCACCCGCAGCGCCCGCCGCACCAGCGGTGACGGATCCCCAGATCGCCGCCATCGTCGTCGCGGCGAATGACGCAGACATCGAAGGAGGACGACTTGCGGCGGCGACGTCGAAAAACGCGAAGGTCAAGGAGTTCGCGAAGCGCATGATCACGGATCATGGCGGAGTGAACAAGGCCGCCGTCGCCCTCGTAACGAAGCTTAACGTGAAGCCCGAAGAGAGCCCCGCGTCCATGCAGCAGAAGACGAGCGGCGAGACGAGCCGCGCGTCGCTCAAGACCATGACCGGCGCCGCTTTTGACAAGGCCTACATGGCCAACGAAGTCACCTACCACGAAGGCCTGCTTGCCGCGATCGACCAGACACTGATGCCGAGCGTGCAGAACGCGGAGCTGAAGGCCTTGCTCGAGCAGACGCGCCCCGCGGTCGTCGCGCATCTTGCCGCCGCGAAGGAACTGGTGGCCTCGCTGGGCAGCTGAACGGGTCGGCGTCGGACCGGAAGTCCTTCGCGCCCAGGAAGGGCACTGAGAAAGCGAGTCAGCCCGTTCCGGGCCTGACTCGCTTTTTTCTGCGTTCGGACCAACTTCCTTATGATGCGCCGCGCACCATTTTTCCTGCTCCTGTCTCTCCTCGCGAGCTGCAGCGAAGCCGCCCCCGGCCCCGCCGTCAGCGTCGTCTCGGTGTCACCGCCCTCGCTCACCCTCGGCGTGGGCGCCTCCCAGCAACTGACCGCAACCGCCCGCGACGCATCGCTCAATACGGTGAACGCGACCGCGACCTGGTCTTCGTCCAACGGCGCGATCGCCACCATTACCAGCGAAGGGGTGCTCCTGGCGCGCGCGGCTGGCAACGCGACGATCACCGCGACCGTGAGCGGCGTCAGCGGGAACGCCCAGCTCACCGTGATGACGGGACCGAGCTCCAACGCGGTCGTCGGCATGCCGGGATTCAGCTTCACGCCGGCCCTGGTGCGCATCGCCATCGGCGGCACGATAACGTTTCAGTTCCCGTCGCTGCCGCACAATGTCATCTTCGACCGCGTTGCGGGGGCGCCGAGCGACATCCAGACCATGGCCAACCGGAACGTGGACCGGGTCTTTCCTGTCGAGGGCACCTTTCCCTATGACTGCACGCTGCACCCCGGCATGTCGGGGATCATCCAGGTCGTGCGGTAGTCGTCGGACTCGGCCTAGCGTCTGAAGAGTGCGACCGAGGCAGTGATGCTGAACGTGCGCGTGTCGTCGTCCGACGCAAATGGCAGCTGCACCGCGGGCTGGATGCTCACCCGATCCCGCCAGACAAGCGCGAGGCCGACGTCCGCGAGCCCTGAACTCCCCGACGACGTCTGCGACGTGCCGTCGAAAGCCACTTTCGTCTGGGCGTACTGTGCGGTCACTGTGCCGTTAGGCACCACGGCGAGGCTGGACGAAAGGCGCAGCGGATAGCCTGTCGCAAGCCCGGCGCTGGCACCGGTGATGGAGACATCGGTGCCCGTGCCGGAGAAATCCTTTGGACCCACGCCGTGGCTGATGCCCGCGACCGGGCACAGCTGGGCGCGCCATGACGTGGGGCTCAGGCGCGCACCGGCGATGGCGTACCCATAGTTCGTGGCGCCGGCGATTCCGTCATACGTCACGCGGCCAACCCCGAGGTCGCCGAATATGCCGCGGGCTGTCGCGCCGCCTACCGACGCGGAATAGGCCTGCGATGAGTCAGCAATCGAGGTCCCGGCCGTGAGGCGGGTGCGGTTCGCGGACGACGGCATGCCGAGGCAGAGCTGGGCAGCCGCCGTCGCAGGGAGGGCCAGCAAGAGGAGCGTCAACAGCACAGCAAGTGCAGATCCCTCGCGGCGCTCGGGCTGACATGGAAAATGCGGCATGCCTAGCGCGTCACGCCGCGGAAGACCGGTGTGTAGCCCGGAAACACCACGCCGAGGTTTGGATTGCCGAGACGGTTCTGCACGATCTCGGCGAGCAGGTCGCGGTAGTCGATCGTGACCGTGAGATCCTGGCCACGGTCGAGATTCTCGCGCGCGAGGCCAGGCCAGTTGAATGTCAGCACGCGACCGCCGTTGATGTCGCGGCCCATCGCGAACATCACCGTCGCGCGACCGTGGTCGGTGCCGCGTGACGCGTTCTCGCGCACGTTGCGGCCGAACTCCGACACGCAGACGACCGTGACCTTGGTCGCCAGCCCGCTTGCGATCACGTCGGCGTAGAACGCGCCCAGTGCGCCGGCGAACTCCGCCATGCGCGCCGCCATCGAGCCCGCGACGGGATCCTCAGCGTTGTGCGTGTCCCAGCCGCCGATGTCCACCTGCACCGCCTCGACCCCCAGGTCGGCCTTGATCAGCGCGGCAGTCGAGCGCATGGAACGGCCGAAGCTGGTATTCGCGTAGGCCGCGCCATTTGCAGGGCGGTAGTTCACGAAATCGATCGCGTTCAACAGCGCAATCGTGTTCAGCGCGTCCTGCGCCGCGGACTTCACCGGGTTCGTCGTCTGCTGGTAGTTCGCGCGGAGGAACTCCGTGCGGGTAGCTCGCGTGGTGGCGCTACCGGCGAGGTTGAAGTTCGACGGGTCGGGGATCGGCAGCGCCAGCGGCGCGCCGACGAGGGTCTGCTGCAGGCCGTCCGCATACCCGATGGCGCGCAGCGAGACGCCCGCGCGCAGCGGGGGCACCGTCGCCAGATGCCTGCCGAGCCAGCCGGTGCCGATGGATGGATCGCGCATCTTGCCAACTTCCATGTACCGCTGCGCATCGAAATGCGACCGCGTGGAGTCGGTCAGGCCCGTTGCGTGCGACAGGAGCAGGTGGCCGGCGCGGAAGGCGGGCACGAGCGGCGCCATCGCGGGCGCGAAGGCCCATGTTCCATCGAGGCTGATGCCGCGAACCGTGGCCGAACTGTCGGGCTGAGGAATCGCGATCGTGGGACGGGCGGCATAGTACAGCGGGTCGGTGAACGGCGCGACGATCGCGAGTCCGTCCGCGCCACCGCGCATGAACACCGACACGATGATGTCGCGTTCACCCGCGTAGGACTCGGCCAGCGTGACCTTTGGCAGCCACGCGGGGATGAAGGATGCAAGCGCGCCTGCGCCTGTCCCCATCGCAGCATTGGCAAGGAACCGGCGCCGGGACAGCTCATTGTATTCGCTGCAGGCATCGCGGTCGTCGTCGTCGTATGCGGGGTTCGACATCGCCGTTCTCCGGTCAGTACCACATGAAGTCGGCGGCGCTCATCGCGAGCGCGCACGTTTCCCGCACCCGCGTCGCCGTGGACGCCTGGTTGCCCACGTAAGCGGTCAGCGCGGCGCGCAGCGTCGCCGTCATCTCGCCACCGAACATCTGCACATTGATCGCGTTCACCACGCCTTCGGCGGTGCCCGACAGGAATGGCGTGATGTTGACGGGGATTTCCGTGGTGCCGTTGCTGATGTACGTGGCAAAATTCCACCGCGGCAGCACGTTCCCGGCCCAGAACTGCACCGACTCCGGATACCCGTCCGGCTCCTCGTGCATGAAGGGCGCCTGGCCGACGAGCGTGAGCGCGCGTCCTGCCGGGTACGTGATGCTCTGCGTCGTGACGTTCATCGCGCGCATCGTCGAGACGACGTAATGGTACGGCCGCTTGTATCGCGCGGTTGCCGCCGTGACGTTCGTCGGCGTGAGGATCGTCCGGATCATCGCCTTGATGTCGCCGCCGGTCCGTGTATAAGTGGCAGCCGTCGCCTCGAGCAGTGCCGCGGGTGGGTCGTACTGGAGGAGATAGCGCGCCATCTTGAATGCGATGTAGCGCGCCGTGCTCGGATGCGCAGACAGCAAGCGGATCACTTCTTCGCCCTCCGAGATCGCCCCTGCGCCCGTGCTGGTGGGCATCGCCGGGTAGGTCTTGCCGAGCAGGACCTTCTGGGTGAAGTCGTGGCCGGTAGGATCGAAGAAGAAGTCGCCGCGATTGCGGATCGTCCAGCCCGTGAAGATGCGGGACAGCGCCGCGACGTCGTCCTGGGTGTAGCCGCCATCCACGCCAAGCGTGTGGAGCTCCATGATCTCGCGCGCGTAGTTCTGGTTCGGGCTGTTCCCGCGGCTCTGCGGCTGGTCGAGGTACTGGAGCATCGCCGCCGAATGGGCGCTCGCCCAGAGCATCTCGGGAAACTTTCCGAGGGCATACTTGCGCACTACGTCGCGATCGTCGATGACCTTGAGGTAACCGACCTTCGGCATGTAGACCGTGAAGTGATCGGTCCAGAACTCCACCATCCGCTCGTACAGTTGCCGTTGCGAGTATGCCGCGCGGAAGAAGGTTGCCTCAGTGAGCTGACGCTGGACGAGCTGCTGGTTCTCGTTGTACAACTCGTTAGGCGTGCGCTTGAGGAACGGATACGCAGAATCCAGGTGAAGCTCCACTACGCCGTCGTCCAGGCTGCCGGGATCGAGCTGCGCATCGAGGTACTTCAGGAAGCCCATCGACTTCGCACGCGCCATTTCCGCGGGCGATGCGCCATACGTGATGCGGTTCACGAGCTTGGCGATCGTGCTCGAGGCGATGCGAGGGACCGGCGCCAGCGGCCCGGTGGCAGGAAACCGCGGAGTCCTGACAACACGCTGCGCCTGCGCAGTGCGTGGTGGAAGCAGCGACGCGCCGGCGATCGCGGCAAGCGCAGTGAGAAAGCGCCGCCGGCCGGGCGTCTCATTCTCGATCCCGGGCGAGAGGTCCTGCTGCTCGAGCGCGTCTGGCGCGGTGGGCGTCACTGGTGCGGTGGCCATGAGCGTTACCCGGCAAGTGAGAACGGGATCAGATCCCGCCGATCGGTGCGATCCTGCACGAAACTTCCCCCATAGACCTCTGTCCAGTGGCGGCCGCACCACGGATTGGTGATGCGCCTTACAGGCGACGAGGCGAGCGTGCTTTCCGGCTTGGACGGTCGTGGCGGTAAAGCGTTAACGCGCCCTGAAAAACGCTATGGCAGGCCGGTGTCCGCGTCTTCCTTCTCACCGCCGGGCTTGCCATCGCGCCCGAGCGAGAAGAGGTCGAACGCATTCGCGTTCTTCTCTCCGGGCGAACGATAAATGTACGCACGACCCCACGGATCAACCGGGAGGGCCCTGCGGAGGTAGGGGCCGCGCCAGTTCACCGGTACCGGTGGACGCGAAGGGCGATCGCGCAACGCCTCGAGCCCCTGGGCAGTGGTGGGATACGACCCTGCATCGAGGCGGTAGTTGTCGAGCGCCGTCGAGAGCATCTCGACCTGGGTGCGTGCAGTGGTCGACTTGGCCTCCCCGACGCGGCCCAGGATCTGTGGCGCGACCAGCCCCGCGATCAATCCGAGGATCACGAGCACAACCACAAGCTCGATGAGCGTGAAGGCGCGGCGCGGATGCATGGGGAATTCTATCCTACAGCGCGGCATTCACCGAATAAATCGCCTGCACCATCGCCAGCGCGATGAAGCCCACGACGGCGCCAAGAAAGAGGATCATTGCGGGCTCCACCAGCGACACCGCTGAACGGATCGTCCGCCGCACTTCATCGTCGAGAATTCGTGCCGCGTGCAGCGAGAGTTCGTCCAGCCGGCCGGATTCTTCACCGGCAGCGATGAGCTGCGCGGCGAGCGGGGGCAGCACGTCAGCCATCGCGGCGGAGAGCCGTTCACCGCGACGGACGCTCTCCTCGGCCTCCACGAGACGTGCAGCGATGGCGCGATTGCCGATGCCCGACCGCGCCACCGGCAGTGCAACGAGCAGCGGCGCGCCGGACCGCAGCAGGAGGGCCAGGGTGCGCGTGAACTGGGCCGATGCCCACGCGCGCTCGAGCGGCCCGACGAGCGGCCATCGGAGCCGGGCCGCATCGAACCGGGCGCGCATGCGTTCGTCGCGGAGCGCCTGCGACGCGCTCCATGCGCCGAGGGCGGCGAGCCCCAGCCATAGCCACCAGAACGAAGTCAACAGGCCACTCGCACCGACGAGCAGTCGCGTGGAGAGCGGGAGGGGTGCGCCAAGGTCGGCGAGCATCGCCGCGAATCGTGGCACGACAGCGAGCAGTAGCACCGCGACTCCCGCGCCGATCGCCACCGCCATCACGGCGGGGTAGAGGAGCGCCGCGCGCAATTCCGCACGCAATGCTTCGAACGCCTCGAGCTGTTCGGCGGCACGCTCGAGCGAGACATCGAGTGTTCCACTCGCTTCGCCCGTTTCCGCGGCTGCGGGAAGCAGCGTTCCGAATGCGGCCGTACGTGCGCGGAGCGCGTCCGAGAGCGACGCACCTCCGCGCACCGCGTCACGAACCTCCCTGGCCGCTGCAGCGAATGTTGCATTTGCACCCTGCATCGCAACAAACTCGAGGACCCGGTCCATCGGCAGCCCCGCCGACAGCATGGCGGCCGCTGCACGCGCCCAGAGCGCGCGGGCAGTCCCGAGTCTTTCGCCTTGCCAGGCCCGCCGGACGCCCGCCGGCGCGACCTCTTCGACACGAATCGCGTACAGCGACTGGCGGCGCAGCTCGTCGAGCGCGGCCCGCTGCGATTCGGCGCGGACGGTGCCGTCGAGCACCCGGCCATCGAGCGATGCCGCGCGATACCGAAAGCTCGTTGTCACGACGCCGGGTCGTCGTTGCCGGCGACACGCAGCACTTCTTCGATCGACGTGACGCCTTCGGCGGCGAGCGTCTCACCGTGAGTGCGCAGCGTTACGAGCCCACCGCTGCGCGCTGAGGCGTGCAGCGCGGCCAGGGAGGCGCGGCCTGCGATGAGCTCGCGATCGGCGTCACCGGGCACATACAATTCGAAAAGGCCGGTGCGGCCACGATAGCCCGTCCCGCCGCACGCATCGCATCCTGCCCGATTGCACGCCGCACACACCGTGCGTACGAGCCGCTGTGCAAGAACGCCCTGCACGGTTGCCGCCACGAGGAACGGCTCGATGCCCATGTCCACCAGGCGCGTCACCGCGGACACCGCATCGTTCGTATGCAGCGTCGCGAGCACGAGGTGGCCGGTCAGCGCGGCCTGCACCGCAATCTCCGCCGTTTCACGGTCGCGCAGTTCGCCCACCATTACGACGTCCGGGTCATGGCGCAGCAGTGCGCGCAGTGCCGTGGCGAAGTCGAGGCCGGCTCGACGGTTGATGGGCACCTGGATCACACCGTCTACGCGATACTCGACCGGATCCTCGACTGTCACAACTTTCACGCCCGGCGCATTGAGCGGACGCAGCGCGCCGTAGAGGGTCGTCGTCTTGCCGGACCCCGTTGGCCCCGTCACCAGTACCAATCCGGTCCGCGCGCGCAGCAGCTGCTCAAAACGGGCGCGAGTGTCGTCAGGCATGCCGAGCGCGCCGAGGTCGCGCGCGCCACCCGCGTCATCCAGGATACGGATGACGATGCCTTCACCGTGCAGCGCGGGGAGGGTCGCGACGCGCAGGTCCACCTCGCGATCGGCGAGCTTTACGCGCGAGCGTCCATCCTGGGGCAGTCGTCGCTCCGCGATGTCGAGCCCGGCCATCAGCTTCACGCGGGACGTGACCGCCGCACGATGCGAGAGCGCCAGCTGCGACACGTCGCGCAGTACGCCGTCGAGCCGGTAACGCACGCGTAGTCCGTCGGCGGTAGGCTCGAGATGCACGTCACTTGCTCCCAGTCGCAGTGCATCCAGCAGGAGCACGTTAACGAGCGACAGGATCGGCGCTGACGATGCCTCCGACGCGAGTGCCTGGTTGTCGAGCTGCTCGACGTCCGCCGAAGAGGCATTGCCGGAACGACGCGTCGCGTCGGGATCGCGACGCGCGGCAAGAATCGCGGCGCGGATCTCTGCAGCCGGAGCCGGTGTTGCCCGCAATTTCCGGTCGTAGAGACGCTCGAGCTCCTCGCGCACGGCATCCGGCAGCGGCGCACCGACAACGATTGCCAGCGCCCCGTCCGCATCCACGCCTACGGGAAGAAGGCAATGCTCGTCGAGGTAGCGCGGAGACAGGCGTCGCGCCTCCGCGCTCAACGCCGCCGCGCGAAGATCGGTGCGCGCCGGATCTGCGGACGCGGTCATCGCTCCGGCGGAGGTGGCCGGCGCTGGTTCGCGGGCTCGGGCACCGCGCGCGGGTCCTGCTCGTTCATGCGATCACGCACGCGCCGCCGGATCGCCTCCGCATCCTCGTCGGTGCGGATGATGTACGGCGTGACGAATATCGCGAGTTCGCTCCGCGTGCGGTCGAGCGATTGCGTCTTGAAAAGATTGCCGATGATGGGGATGTGCATGAGCACCGGGACTCCGCGCTCCACCGTCTCGATCTGGGTGCCGATGAGGCCACCGATGACGACCGTGCGCCCGTCCCGGATGATCGCGCGCGTCGAGGCCTCGCGAGTCGAGATCACGGGGGCATCGAGCGCCGCGCGAATGGTCTGGTTCGTGAGCGCACTGACTTCCTGGAGGATCTGCACGCTGACGTGATCATCCTGGTTGATGGTCGGGATGATCGTGAGCGTCGTGCCGACGTCCTGGTATTGCACGCTACGGTCAATGGCGACGTCGAAACCCAGTCGCGTGGAAGAGATGAACGGCACGCGGCTCCCAACAACGATGCGCGCCTCGCGATTGTTGACCGCGAGGATCTCCGGCGTGGAGAGCACCCGCACGTTCGATCGGGTCGCGATCGCGCGGAGGACCGCGCGCACGTTTGCGCCGCGCAGGTCCACCACCCTGAGAAAGAGTCCCTCGACGGCCGTGTTGCTGTCGACCGGCGCCGGCGTGCCATTCCGCGCCGTCGTGCTTCCGCCGATGACAGACCAGTCCACGCCGAACTGGTCGTTCTTGCCGAGCGCGATCTCGGCCACCGTGACCTCGAGAAGAACCTGAGCGGGCCTGACGTCCAGCTGTTCGATCGTCTCGCGCAGCAGCGGAAAGTTCGGTGCCGCGCTGCGCACGATGAGAGAATTGCTCGGCAGGTGCGGGACGATGGTCGTCTGGCCAACCAGGTTGCCGGAACGCGCCGCGCTGTCGCGGCCGGCTTGATTGGTCGCCGCAGCCTGCGCGGCGGCGGCGATATTCTGGCGCAGCGCGAACGCGTCCATGTCGCGCATGCGGTATCCATCGAGATTGCGCGACAGCGAGCGATCGTCGAGTGAGTTGCCACGCGACGACGCGACCACGACGCCAAAGAGCTGGCCCAGCGACATCGCGAGATCCTCGGCCTGCGCATACTTGAGGGGCACGACGTATGTCCGCAATCCTGCTTCGCCCTGCGGACGCTCGTCGAGCTTCCGGAGCAGCTCGAGATACCGGGCGACATTCATTCCGCGATCAGTGATCAGCAGCGCGTTGGTGCGCGCCACCGCTTCCATCCGCGTCGCGGCGGTGGTGAACGGCTTGAGCGCCGCAGCAGCTTCAGCGGCGCCGATGGATTGCAGGGGCACGAGCTGCGTGATGAGCCCGACCGGGGCAGGAGACTCCAGCGTCGTGCCCACGCGCAGCATTCCTGTTGGCGGCGCCTTCTCGGCAGGCATGACCTGCGCGACTGCGCCCTGCCGTACGAGCACCAGTCCGTTCGCTTCGAGGATGCCTTCCAGGACGGCCCCGATGTCATCGCGCGGAACAGGGGCGCTGGTCGAGAAGCTGATGCGCTTGTCCGGGACGTCGCTGAGCACGACGCTCAGCCCAACCGCGGAAGCGAGAGTGCGAATGACGTCGGCGAGGCGTGTCTCGACAAAGCTGAGCGACACCGCACCACCGCCGGCTGGGGCCTGGAGCGCGTGCAGGGCGTGACGCGGAGCGAGCGCCAGAAGACCAGCGAACAAGAGCGCACGGGACGAGATGCTCACGGTGTCCCCGGTGTTGCGCTGCGCAACGCGAGGCGGCGCGATCCGAGTGGGCCTTCAAGGGTGGCCGACCGGTCGTCCACCTGCGTCAGGCGCCAGGTGGCCACGGTTTCGCCAACCTGCATCAGGCGCGGCTCCTGCGAGCCCGCGAACCTGATGAGCGCCGAGCCTGCTCCGACACCGGCGATGGTTCCGAGCAGGACCGGTTCCACGGGAGACGCTGCTGCCACGGGCCCGGGCACCGGTTCGCTGCTCTCGGCTTCTCCCGGACTGTAGCGGGAGCGCGGGGCAGACCGGTCGAGTGCGAAGAGGTTGCCTCGGACGACTCGGGCCACGGCGTCGCCAGCATCCTCACCGGCAACACTCTCACGAGGGACTTGATCGGGGCCGGGCGGCGACGGTGTTTCGTGCGCGCCGGAAGCAACCCCCGGCGCCGCGAACAACGCCGCGACCCCCGTGAGCGCGAACACGAGCGTGAGTCCAAGGAAGGCGGTGCGCAGACGGTGCACGGATTAGTGATTGAGAAGGTGTGGCTCGAGTGGAACACGTTCCCGCCCCGCGCGTCCGGGCGCAAGCGCACGCATCACGGGCGCTCGATCCACGGACCGCGAACAGAGACCGTGAACTGGAGCAGCCCGCCCTTGAAGACGGCATTCTGGACGATCGAGAGATCGGTCACGTCCAGCACCCGGGGGCCCCGGTTGATCTCGTCAAGCAACTGCGCGACACCGTGAATGTCGCCTATGGCGCTGAGCGTGGCGGGGATGAGCGGCACGGACGTCGCTGAATCCGCGGTCTGGGCAGTGTTCGTGACGTCGAGGCGCGTCACGGTCACGCGGCTCTTTTCGGCGTACTGTTGCAGCAGCGTCTGGAGTTCCGCTGCGGCGAGCGCTGGAGTCCGGCCACCGAGAGCCCTCGGCGCGTCGTCCAGCGAGACGCTGGCCGCCGCGGAGCGCAGCCCCGTTTCCGATGCCGCCAGGTCGCGGATGCGGGAAAGGCGCGCACGACGCGCGGCGATCGCATCTTCGCGTTCGCGCCACCGGTCTGACGCGGGCAGCAGGGTTGCGACCAGCGCGACCAGCAGCGCCAGTGCACCGGCGATGATCGCCACTCGCTCGCGACGCGAGCGCGCCGAGAAACTACCGCGCACGAAACGCCACCGTGAATGTCTCGACCTGGCGGCCTGCATCGGAGTATCGCGAACTCGCTCCGAGGGTGCGGACGTCGTCGAACTTCCCGCTGCGGTCGAGGAGCGAGACGATATCCGATCCCGCGCGCGCCGTGCCCTCGATGCGCCACTCGCGGCCCTGGGTTTCGACCTTCTGAAGCACGATCCCGGGCGGCAGCAGCGACGAGAGCGTGGCAAGTACGCTCACCGGATTCGCGCGCGCGGTCATGATGGCGGCAACCGCCGCGCGCTCGCG
>JBKJKH010000008.1:0-4335 GCA_046597595.1 Gemmatimonadaceae bacterium | reverse complement strand
GCACCCGTCAACTCGCACAGGAGCCGGACGCAGTGGACGTAGCGCGAACCTCGCGCACCGGTGGCAAGATCGTATTCAAGATTCGAGTATCCCGTGGCAACGTCACGGATCGCGTCGATTGCCGCTGACGCGAGTGGCGCGCGTCCCAGGTTCGTGTGCAGGACCACGCCAGTCGCGTTAAACACCGGCTGAAGCGACGGGCGCAGGCGGCGGGCAAGCGCCTGCTCGACAACAGCCGCCCACCCGAGGACGCCAGGTGTCGCCGCACTTCCTCCGCGCCGGGCGTCGTCGAGCGCTTCGCGAACCGCGTCCACGACGAGTGCGCGAGGCGCACGTTCGAGCAACGGCCGCAGCTCGTCGCTTTCGAGCACCGTGCTCACCGAAGGGATTGCGCGCCGCGGGTCGGTGCTGGTCACGGTCGGCGCACGCTGTCGGGGCGGATACGGCGCGTTGTGTCCGGGCGCACGCGCCGCGTCGAGTCCGTGACGGCGCGCCGTGTCGTATCCTTCGGCGCGGGAGGCTTGGGCGTCGTGAAGACGCGCTCGCTCGTGCGTGGTGCGGCGAGGATGCCCCGCACGTTCTGGGCACGCAACCGGTAGGCCGTGCTCGCCCGCACCGCCGTTCCCAGACGGACGACGACTTCCGTGACCGGGGGCGCCCGGCTCGGCTTCACGGTCGTCGGCACGCGCGAGCTGTCAGCAGCAATCGAATCCACGCGCGGCACGGCAACGACACGCTGCGTGGTATCTGACCGTCGCGTCGTGTCGGCCTTGCGTGTCGAATCGGCGCGCGCGCGAACGAGATCCTGCTCGCGCCGGTCGAATTCCGCTACGGGCAACACGAAGGTCACCGGCACGGGGGTGGAGTCGGCGCGCGTGATGCGGATCTGCGACATGGACAGCGTCTCGGCGGGAGAGAGCGCCTGATCGAACGCCACGCGGATGGTGACTGAATCCCGCACGACGACTTGTCCAACACGCGGACCGATGGTGTCATGCACGATGGCGAGCAACTCGATGCGCGCGCTGTCCCGGAGGGCGATGCGCACGCTGTCCCACGCTTCGCGCGATTCGCGCCGCCGGTTGTTGTTGGCGTCGATGACCCCGCGAATCCCATAGGACCCGGTCCGCAGGGCCTCGAAGCGGAAACGGCCCGTGGAATCGGCGATCGCGACGTAGGTGGTGGAGTCCGATACATCCACGGCTTCGACCAGCGCCTTCGGGGCAGGGCGCTGCGCGCTCCAGTCGAAAACAATTCCCTCGATCTGCGTTGCGGGAAATGCACCGCCCGTCGAGAAGGCGATCGTTGCGCCAGCGCGATCCGCGTTGCCGCGAAGGTCCATCAACCCGGGGAGCATTGTGACCGTGTACACCGTGTTTGCGCGCCATCCCCGGCCGGGGCGGATCGTGATCGCGTCACGGCGCCATCGCACGTTTGCGTCGCCGTCCCGGGGCGAGATGAGGAAAAGCCCCTTGAGGTCAGTGGCACCCTGCGGACGTTCGCTCACCACTTCGTCAAAACGAAACACCACCTCGTTCGGGCGAGCGCCCACGGCGCCTGATTCAGGACTGACCGACAGCAGGCGCGGTGCCTCCGTATCGGGCGGACCACCAGGCGGTGGTGACGGCTGGGCGCACGCGAGCGCGATGATCAGCGGCGCGGCGAGCGCACCGAGCCTTTTCACTCCCCGCACAGCACGACAATCCTGGCCCGAAGCTGGTCGCGTCGCGCCGAGTACTCGCGCTGCTTTGTGCGCTCGCCTTCCACAATGTCGGGCTTGGCGCGCTCGACGAAACTGGGATTCGAGAGCCGTTGGGAGAGACCCGCAAGCTGTTTTTCGAGCTGCTCGACTTCACCGCGCAGGCGCGCGCACTCCTTGTCGACGTCCACCAAACCCGCGAGGGGAATGGCGACATCGGTGCCATCTGAGAGCAGCACATGCGCCGCCGCGCCTTCGGGCGCGGTCTGGCTCACACGCACGGTGCTGCGGCTGAGGCGTCCAATGAGTGCCGCTTCACCGTGAAAAAGGGAGAAGCGTGATTTGCCCCCCTCGTGTGCCGCGACGATCACGACATCCACGAGCGTGCTCGGGGGCACGTTGTAATCGGAGCGGATCTGCCGGATGGCACCTACGGCACTTCGCACCAGGTCGAATTCGGAGAGGGCCGTTGGTTCGCCGCGTGCGGTTTCCGGCCAGTCGGCAATGGCGAGCAGTTCATCGTCGTCGACACCCGGCAAACGCTGCCACAGCGCTTCCGTCACGAATGGCATGATGGGATGCAACAGTCGCAATGCGCCGTCGAAGGCGTGCACGAGCACGGCCCGCGCGACTTCCCGATCTTCGCCCGGGATCGGAAGCCGCGTCTTCGTCGTTTCGAGGTACCAGTCGGCCAGATCGTTCCAGACAAAGGCGCGTGCCGCCTCGGCATAGTCGTTGAGCCGAAGTCCGGAGGTACGTTCGGCGTCGGTCCACCGGCCCTCGGGCCCGGGGCGCGCGGGGCCCAGCGCCTTGTTGCATTCGCGCACGGCGGCGTCGAACCGCGCGAGGATCCATCGGTCCGCGCGCGTGAGCTTGTCCGGCGGGATGTCTTCGACATCGCGCACGGCGTCCGTCCCCACGCTCATGAGCAGGAAGCGGCCGATGTTCCAGAGCTTCGTCGCGAAGTTGCGACCCGGCCCGAAGGATTTCTCGAGATCGTCGGGATCCCACACGATGTCGATCCCCAGGCCCATTCCCGCGACCACCGTGTACCGCAGCGCGTCGGCGCCAAAGCGGTTCACGACGTCGATGGGATCGATGCCGTTGCCTAACGACTTGCTCATCTTTCGATGCTGCGGGTCGCGCGCGATACCGTGCAGGTAGACCGTATGGTAGGGCGAGCGTTCCATGAACTCGAGCCCGGCCATGATCATGCGCGACACCCAGAAGAAGAGGATGTCGGGGCCGCTGACGAGGACGTCGGTCGGATAGAACGCGCGCAGGTCCTCGTTCTCGGCCTCGGGGTCGGGCCAGCCCAGCGTGGAAAAGGGCCAGAGCCACGAGGAGAACCAGGTGTCGAGCACGTCTTCGTCCTGGCGCAGGCGTGCCCCCGAGCACGACGGACACGTGCGGGGATCTTCGCGCAGGGCGCCCTGCCACTCGCAGTCATCGCAATACCAGACGGGAATGCGATGCCCCCACCAGAGCTGCCGCGAGATGTTCCAGTCGCGGATGTTGGTGAGCCAGTGGAGATACACACCTTCGTACTTCTCCGGCACGATACGGATTTCGCCGGTGCGCACGGCGTCGATCGCGGGCGCCGCGAGCGGCGCCATCTTGACGAACCACTGGTCCGACAACCGCGGCTCCACGACGGTATCGCACCGGTAGCAATGCCTGACCGCGTGCGCATGCGGCTCGGTCTTCACCAGCAGGCCCTCGTCACGAAGCATCGCGACGACGCGCTCACGGGCGAGGGCGCGATCAAGGCCCGCCAGCTCGGGCGGCACCCGGCCCGCAGCGTCGGTCCCCTCTCGCATCATGCCCGTCTCGTCGATGACAATGGGCATCGGCAAATCATGCCGCTTGCCGACCTCGAAATCGTTTGCGTCGTGCGCGGGAGTAATCTTGACCACGCCCGTTCCGAACGCGGGATCGGTGTAGGCGTCCGCGACAACAGGAATCTCGCGCCCGACGATGGGCAGCATGACGGTATGCCCGACGAGGTCGCGATACCGTTCGTCATCCGGATGCACGGCGACGGCAACGTCGCCCAGCATCGTCTCGGGGCGCGTGGTGGCGACCTCGAGAAAGCGTTCGCTCTTTCCACTGACGGGATACCGGATGTGGTACAGCGTTCCGGCCGTGTCCTGGAACTCCGCCTCTTCATCCGACAGTGAAGTGAGACAGCGCGGGCACCAGTGAATGACGCGGTGTCCGCGATAGATCAGGTTCTTTTCGTACAGGCGGACGAATGCTTCGCGCACCGCGCGCGAGAGCTGTGGAGACAGCGTGTAGGCGGTGCGTGTCCAATCGCACGACGCACCAATCGCGCGGAGCTGCTGGAGGATGACGCCCCCCGTTTCCTCCACAAAGTGTTCGGTGCGGTTGACGAACGCCTGGCGGCCGAGGTCGAAGCGCGTCTTGCCTTCTCGTGCGAGCTGTTTCTCGACGACGTTCTGCGTCGCGATGCCGGCGTGATCCATCCCCGGCACCCAGAGCGCTTCATCACCGGCCATGCGCCGCCAGCGGATGAGCACGTCCTGGATCGTGTTGTCCAGGCCGTGGCCCATGTGCAGCTGCGCCGTGACGTTCGGCGGCGGCATGACGATGACGAAGGTCTCGCAGTCTCCGCC
>JBKJKH010000618.1:0-6528 GCA_046597595.1 Gemmatimonadaceae bacterium | reverse complement strand
CTTGGCACGCATCGTCCAGCCGCGATAGTACGCGTCGCGCGTGCTGTCGCGCTGCACGAAAAGATCGCTGGTGAAGCGGACGCTAACCCGATCTCCCGCGGGCGCGGTGAGCGTGAGATAGACGCGTTCAACGTCGAAGCGGTTCTGCGCCCTCGCTGCACGTACGCCACCCGTCTGATATTGAGCGAAGATGACACCGGAAAGCTGGAGCGCCGGTGGCGGCGGCGCCTTCGCGGGTGCCTTCGCTGAATCTGCCTTCGTGCTGTTCTGCGCGAGGAGCGCAGTCGGCGCGAGAAACGCGCAGAGAATGTGGCGCAGTCGAAACATGGATAGCAGTCAGGTCGAGGTGCGTAACGCTAACAGCTTCCGCGAATTCACGGCATGCTTTGCACCCGGGTCACCAGCGCTGCGTTACGTCTCTGTTACATATGATTGGCCAGCCCGAGAAACTTGAACTGGCCGTCGCGTTCGACGATGCTGCCGAAAAGCACTGCGGTCTCCTCAGCCGCAGAGCCTCGTCGCAGCCGGACACGACACGAGGAGTGGATACGATTGGCGCCCTCCACCACGAGTGAATCGCAATCGTGCGACACGTAGCGCGCGCCGCCATCGTGCGCGAAGGCGATGGCGCGCCGCAGATCCGCCTCCGTGTTGCCGCGGATCTGGAACCACGCCAACGCCGGCGGCAGCTCGTAGGGTGGCCGGGCGAGGCGGCTGCCCGCGTAGTACAGCCAGGCGAATTCCGAGGGTGTCAGCGTCAGTCCGAGGACGAACGCCGTATCTGCAAGGGCCATTGCCTGCACGGAGCGACTCACCAGCGACTCCCTCGATGCCGAACCGCCACGCAGCCGGACGACCGTATCGGCGATCGTCGCCCGAAACCGTCGCAACTGCTCCCCCATCGGCAGCGCGCTGTCCACTACTCCAGCTGACACAGCAGCGACGCGTCGGTGGCGCGGGTCAGGTGTGCACGCGGTCGTCAGCGCGAATACACCCAACGCAGCGAGACACCGGCAAGCGCGCATCAGTTCTGCGCGTATGACGTCCACCCCTGCCACCACTTTGCACCAGTCGGGTCAGCGGCTCCGACGTACGTCGTGCCGACCATCGCGCCGCCGAAGAAGCCGGCTGTCCGCGAGGCTCTGTTACCCGTAAAGGCACCCGACCCACCGCTCCGCGCCGCAGACGTCGCAGATGGCGTCCAATCCACCGCCGCGGACGTCCCCAGTGTGGTGAAGAGACTGGCCGCGGTCGTCGCGCCCGGTGATTCGATGTGGCCAGCGGCGGTGAACTTCGCCTGCTGTCCAAAGTTGCTTCCTGCGGGATCATAGTTCGCGCCATTCTCGGCGAACAGCACGTTGCGGACGCTGAGGCTGTCGCGCTGGAAGAGCGTGTCGGTAAATGCGTCGCGCATCGACAGCCCGCGCGTTGGCCAGCGGGCAACCACGCCGTTCACGAACAGGCCTCCCGTGCCGCGCCGGATCACCATCGCATTCCCGCCGCCCGTCTGGCCTCCCGCCAATACCCCCGGGCCCGTTCCGACCAACGTAAAATTCGCGAACACGGGCATGGAGTACGGAGTGCTGGCGAAACCACTAGTGCACCCGCCGCCGTTGCAACCGTCGCCCTCGAACCCCTGCGGGTCAACCGAGACGAAGCCCGCGCCGGTGCGCGGCTGAATGAACGTGCTTTGAAACGCGATGACGAACTGGTTGCGGCCCTTGTAGCCTTCGGTCCAGTCAAAATGATCGTCGCCCGCCTCGTACGAGACGAGATAGCGACCATCCACCGCGCCACCCCACCATTCGAACGAATCGTCGAGCCCGGCGAGCGACTGGATGTACTCGAGCGTCGTACCGCGACCAACCGCGTACATCGACAGGGAGTTGAGCTCCGCGTCGGCCACCACTGCATATCCGGCAAACTCGATGCGCACGTAACGAAGCGAACCGCTATTGTCGTTGTCGTTCGTACCGCCGCTATACGGCACGGACACTTCGGCCGGCCCTTCGGTGTTGACGTTCGTGCGATTCACAATGCCGTTGCCGACGATGATGATGCCGCCCCAGTCGCCAGGCTTTCGTGAGCCCACCGGGCGGCCGGACGTGAATACGATCGGGTTCGTCGCCGTGCCTTCGGCCATCAGCCTGGCGCCACGGAGGATGAAGAGCGCACTGCCCGCGAACTGGGGCTGCGTGTCGCCCACGACGCGTGTGCCCGGCTCAACGGTGCCACGCTCACCGTTCTGGACCTTCACATACCCACGGATGGTGTAGAGGGTATCCGCCTTGAGCGTGCGGCTTGCGGTGATATCGCCCTGCAGCACCGCGACACAGTTGGTGGAGCAGGAGGTCGGGCCGCTGGGCGCGTCCTCGCGCAGGCATGCGGAGAGGAGCAGCGTGGAGAAGACGCGCGTCGGATGAACAGCTCGAGAGAACAGGCGCATGAGTCCCGGACAGTTTGAGAGGAACCTTCGCGACGTGGCACGGCGCAAACGAAAGAAGGCAGCACCGCGTGCCGCCTTCTTTGCGATCTGGTCACGGTCCTGTCACGGGTCCATGCTCACGAGCGCCACACCAATCCCATTTGCAACACGCGACCCGAGCGAAAACGCTCACGCACTACGTCACCCTGGGTCTGGCGGTACGGCGCGTCGAGCAGATTGCGCGCGTCGAAGCGCCCCGAGAGCGAGCGGAGCAGAGGGAAGCGCGCGGAGAAATCGAGCACGTTCCGCCCCTCTTCATAGGTGTCCGGGAGGGGGAGCGTCCCGGCCGCGACAACGCGGCGACCTACGCGATTGAAGAGCGTTGTGAGGGACGTGGATCCGCTCCCGCTGAGATAGACCGCGCCCGCGTTCAGCACATACGGTGCCTGGCCCACCATGGCCCGGCTGGCGTTCGTGCTGCCGCCCTGCGCGCTGCCGAGTGTGATCGTGCTCGTCATCACAGTTCCGTTCGCGAAGATGCTGAATGGCGACAATGCCGCGCTGATCCGCGACAGCTCGAGCCGCGCTTCCGCCTCGGCGCCAGTGTTCATCGCACGATCGGCGTTCTCATAGGTATACAGCGCATTGTTGGACGCAATCTTTTCGACACGCTCGATGGGATCCGTGAAGCGCTTCGCGAATGCGGCCAGGCTGAAGACTTCGCCGCTTGTGGGATACCATTCCCAGCGGACGTCGTAGTTCTGGATCAGGGTGCGCTTCAGGTTCGGGTTGCCATATACGTTCTGGCCGCCGAGCACATCGCGATACGTGAAGGGCGACAGTTCCCGGTACTCGGGGCGCGAGAGCGTCTGCGAGGCGGAGACGCGAATGTTCGCGTTCTCGGCGGCGTGGACGTTGAGCGCCAGCGACGGCAGCACGTCCGTCGTCGCGAGGAAGGCAGGTGCGAGTGACCCGAACACCGTCCCCGTGCGTACCCGCATCTGCGAAACCTCGAGGCGCGCGCCCGTGACGAGACGGAGGCGCGAAGCGAGCGGATAGTCTGCCATCGCAAACCCGGCGTACTGCAGATCCGTGGCGCGATATGAGCCTCCCGTGCCAACCGGACCAACGACCGCGTTGTTGCCCGCGCCATTCGCAATGGCGGCGATCAACTGTTCTGGAGGCAACGTCGCCCTCGTGCCAACGTCGGCGGCTATCGTGTATTGGTCGTTCCGCGCCAGGCGTGCGGTCGTGCGCTGCAAGCCGCCAACTTTCACTTCGCCCCCGTTCCGGAGGCTGAAGCGATAGTTGAGCGCCGAGGTCACGCCCCGCTCGTCGAGCGCGCCAAAAGTGCGGCGTGCTCCCTCATACCCGCGTACGAAGAACAGCGGCGCGCCAGGAGTCGTCCGCCCGTAAAGAATGTCGCTGCGATCGGGCTCGACGCGCGTAACGCCCGTACCGGTCACCGACCAATCGAGACGCTGCCTTTCGCCCAGCTGATGGTCTGCCTTGAGTTGGCTCGACCACACGCTGCGCGCGACGAATCGGAGCTGCGTACGCTGGAGGTCGAAGTTCAGGTTTTCGTTGAACCCGTAGTCCTGGCGCGCCTCGTTGTCTGCCGTGCGCGTGTACGTCGTGTTCAGCGACACGCGCGTACCGCGTCCGAACATCGTGCTGAGATTCACCATTCCACCGAGGAGCACAGCACTGCGCCCCGTCTCACCCGTGTACTCGTCGAGCACTTCAGGCTGGCCGCCGGTGCCCGTCCTGGCCAATGCATACACCTGGTCGGCCGCAATCTCCTGTGCGAGCGAATACGTGGCTGACCCGAGGTAGCCAATCTTGCGGCCGAGGACGGCATCCTGTCCACCGACCGATACGCCGTAGGATTGGTTCACGCCCCCGGTGTGCTGCACGGGGGACCACGCATTGCGAAAGGCGCCAATCAGCGCATTCGTCTGGCCGCGTGTCGTCACGCGCGAAAAATCGCCGGCGACCCGGACCGAACCGGGAAGCGCGCGCTTGGCGCCCGACATGCCAACCCACTCCGAACCAATGGTCGGTGCCCTGAGCACTTCGCGACCGGTGGCGAGGCTATTCATGCCGATGGTCGCGGAATACGTCGTGACGCGACGCAGCGGAAACTCGCGTGTCTGAATGTCGACCGACGCGCCGGCAAAATCACCGGGCTGGTCCGGTGTGAACGTTTTCGAGGTGGTGATGGCCTGCACGAGACTGGCGGGGAACAGGTCCAGTGGGACTGAGCGCTTCTCGGGCTCGGGGCTCGACATCCGCGCGCCGTTGAGAGAAACGGTCGTATATCGCTCGCCCAACCCGCGCACGAACACGGTGCGGCCGTCCTGGATCGTGACGCCGCTCACGCGCTGGATAGCCTGCGCCGCATCGGCGTCCGGCGAGCGGGCGATCTGCTCGGACGTCACCGACGACACGATGTTGGTTGCGGTTCGCTGCCGGTCGAGTGCGTCGTTGACTGTCCCCTTTTCCGCGCTGGCGGTGACGATCTGCGCCTGAAGCTGCACCGACACTGCATCGAGCGTGATGTTCTGTTCGATAGCCCCGCTCGCGGCGAGGATGATTCCCGTGATCGTCTTGGGTGTGTAGCCAATCCGACGCGCCTGGAGCGTGACGGTGCCCGCCCGAACGGCCGAGAGGGTGAAGCGCCCGTCGACGCCGGTGAGCGCACCCGTCGTGGTACCGACGATCTGGAGGCCGACGTCAGACAGCCCGCCTCCCGTCTTCCCGTCGAGCACGCGCCCGACGATGCGGCCGGTAGGCAAAAGCTCCTGCGCGCTCAGCGCGGCGGGAGCCAGGATGACCGTCGTCGCCGCAATGCGCAGGCGCCGACCGATGGAGCTCGTGATCATAACACTCTCGCGTTCCAGGAATCGTCAGTCGCGCGCATGTGTGCGTGACGATCTTGAGAGTGCTGCCGGGCCGTGACGGAACGCAGACGGCCCTGCAACGAACATGTCACGGCGGCCGATTCACCCGGGCAGCCACACCGCGACAGTCGTCCCTTTTCCGACGGTGCTCTCGGCGCGGACCCTCCCGCCGTGTGCCTCGGCAAGATGCTTGACGATGGCGGGGCCAAGTCCCGTCCCGCCAAGCGCCCGTGAGCGGGCAGCGTCCACGCGATAGAAGCGCTCGAAGATGCGGGACAGGTGTTCCGCAGAAATTCCGATGCCGGTGTCGCGCATGCCGATCCATACGCCGCCTTCCGCCGCCTCGGAAAAGAGCGTAACGCGCCCGTCCTGAGTATAGCGCACGGCGTTCTCGGCGAGGTTCATCACGATCTGCCTCACCGCGGTGGCGTCGCCCGACGCGCGCGCGGCGTTGTCACCGATGAGCGTATCGATCGCGATGCTCTTCGCTGCCGCGACCTCAAGCACGCCCTCTGCCACGTCGGCGAAGAGTATCCCGACGTCCAGCGTCGTGGGCGCGGGCTTCCACCCTCCCGACTCGATACGCGAAAGATCGAGCAGGTCATCAACCAGCCGTTGCATGCGCGCGGCGTTATTGAGGATGGTGTCGACGAACTGTCTGCGCTTGTCGGTGGGCAGGTCGTCGTCAAGGAGGGTTTCGGCGAAGCCGCCGATCACGGTGAGCGGCGTTTTCAGCTCGTGCGAGACATTGGCGACAAAGTCGCTGCGTACGCGTTCGAGCCTCCGTGTTCCGGTGAGGTCGTAGACAGCAACGACGGCGCCTCCACCACTCATCGGCAATGCGGTGAGCGCGAGCGTTCGTGCACCGATCGTGATCTCGGTCGCATCCCGCGCTTCGCCGGCGAGTGCCGAGTCTACCGCTTCACGGAATGCGCGGTCGCGCGAGAGGAAATCGATGGGAAACGGCACGCGCTCCCTGACACCGAGGATGCGTTGCCCTGCGTCGTTGATGCGCACCACCTCGCGACGCGGCGACACGGCCATGACGCCCTCGTTGAGCGCCTCGAACAGCGCGGTCGAGAGGGCCTCTTCGCCCTGAAGTGCCGTGAGTCGTGCGCCCAGCTGCTCCCCGAGCGAATGAACCGCGAGGGCGAGGTCGCCGACCTCCGCTGGCGCGGTGAGCCGTGGACGGCGCGAAAG
>JBKJKH010000363.1:0-3150 GCA_046597595.1 Gemmatimonadaceae bacterium | reverse complement strand
GCAAGGCACTGGTGACTGCGGCACCGACATTCGAGGAAGCCGCCGACCGCGCCACGATGATCGGCAGTCCTGTCCGCGCGATTCGGGTCGATGGGAACCTGCGCCTCGACCTGAAGGCGATGGCGGACGCGTCGCGCGATGCGGGGCTCGTCTTCGTCAACAACCCGAACAATCCGACTGGCACGCTTCATCCGGCGAGTGCCATCGAAGACTTCACGCGCCGTGTGCTGCGCGAGTCTCCCACCGCCATGGTGCTCATCGACGAGGCATACCACGAGTATGTCGAGCATCCGGCATACGCCTCCGCGATTCCGCTCGCACTCGAGAACCCGCGGGTTATCGTCTCCCGCACCTTTTCCAAGGTCCACGGCCTCGCCGGGTTGCGCGTGGGGTATGCCATCGGCCATTCGCAAACGCTCGCCGCGATGGGCAAGTATCGGCTCGACCTCGCCGTCAACGTCCTCGGCGCGGCTGCCGCGCGAGGGGCCCTCGTCGCCGCGCGCGAGAACGTGCCCGCCGAGCGGAAACTCAATCACGAGGCACGAGAATTTACGCGCTCCTGGTTCGAGCGGGCCGGCTACACCGTGGCGCAGTCCGAGGCAAATTTTCTCATGGCGGACATTCGTCGCGATGCGGCTGGTTTTCAGCAGGCGTGTCGCGCCCAGAACGTTCAGGTCGGCCGGCCGTTTCCTCCGCTGAATTCGCATGCGCGCGTTTCGATCGGCACGATGGACGAGATGCGTGCGGCAACCGAAGTGTTTGCGCGCGTGCTCAAGCGCGCGTGACCGTCGAGCGAGTTCGAGATTCCAACGGCCGTCGATCCGTCCTGACGACGATTGCTACGGGCGGTCCACCGGCAGCCCGCTCGGCACGCGTTGCGGCACGCGGGACGACAGGTTGCGCGCCGCCGGGTCCGTGAGCGCCTTCAGGAACTCGGTGAGATCGTCAAGGTCCTGATCCGTGAGGTTGATGCCGCGCACGAGGCCGTCGAGACCCGACAGCAGCTGCGCATCATTTGCGACACGCGTGCCACGCAGTGCGGGCTCGAGCTGGTTGATGTCATACGTTGCGAGCGCCGTGGCGGGGTCATCGTAGTGCTTGATGAACTCGCGAAGCGAAACGATCTGGCCGGCGTGCCCATAGGGCGCCGTCAACTCGACGTTCCGGAGTGTTGGCGTGCGAAACCGGTACAGGTCGAAGGGGATGCCCGTGACGTTCTGGCGGCCAAAATCATCGCGCCCGCCTGGTCCGTTTCCTTTCCCTGGTCCAACCTGCACCAGTCCCGTATTGAAGAAGGCAACGTTCGTCAGCGTTGGCCCGCCGTGACAGATCGAGCATGTCTGCGCGAGGAACGTGCGCGCCCCGCGCAGCTGCGGCGTGGTGACCGCACGATCGTCGCCCGCCAGGAAATTGTCCCACGGCGACCGCCGGAACGAGAATTCCGCGATGAGGAAGCCAGCGATCGCGTTCGAGGCATGGGCGAAGCTCATCTGACCGAATGCCGTTCCCGGGTAGGCGGCCTCGAACATCGTGCGGTACTCCGGTATGTCCCCCAGGCGACGCATGAGCGCGGACCAGATACCGGTGAAGTCTGTGTCCGCAAGACTCGCGAGTTCGTTGCCGCTCGTTCCTCGCATCTCGTCCCGATCGGTGACGGGGAATAGCCCCACCGCAGACGCCGCACCGAACTCGAGGACCCGGGTCATGTCCGCGGTAAGCTGGGCCCCTGCGGGAGTCCGGAAGCCGTTCTGCGGCACGCCTCCGGGAGGAACGCCACCGGGCGGCACGCTGAACGCCTGCTCCACACGGCCATCGTGAAAGAAACTTCGCTGGCCGGCCAGGTTGAACAACGCAGGTGAATTCCGCGGAATGAAGGCACGGTCATTCGCCACGGTGGGCGTGCGCTGCGACCCAAGGCCACTGCCAGCCTGCCCCACCGAAAGGCTCCTGCCGTCCACCGTCGCGAACGCCGGGTGGTGACACGTCATGCAGGAGATCGTTCGGGTCCCACTCAGGATTCTGTCGAAGGCGAGCGCCCTGCCTAACGACACGAGATCGGGACGGACCACCGGAGGCGGCGCCAGCGGCGGAATGCGCGAAACGCCCTGCGGCCTGACGATCCGGATCAACGCCTCCGCTTCAGCCGACAGCGAGGGCGGCTCGGGAACCGGTGGCGTGGGCTCGTTGCCGCACGCGACCTGGACCACGGCCAGCGCAGCGAGGAAGGTCCGAGCGCGGGTATGCATTCCTCGAGTCTGCATGGCGGGTCTCGCGACGGATAGTAGGGGCAGCGCACTATTGCATGGCTGCTGACGGCGAACGTTGCCAGTCGGAGACCCCCTCGGCCGCGATCACGTCACGTGTCGGGCCGGGGGTATGCCGGCCGCGGGGACAGATGCCGGAGGACGGGCGCTCATCCAGAGTCGCACCGCCACCGCGAGCAGCAGGAGCGCAAATGCCCGTTTCAGCACGACGGGGCTGGCCAGCTGCGCTACGCGCGCCCCGAAATACACTCCGCCGAAGAGGCCCAGGGCAATCCACAGGGAAGCGCGGACATCCAGGTTGCCGTGTTTCCAGTACTCGTAGGCACCCAGCGCCCCGACCGGCAGGAGGAGCGCGCCGAGGGAAGTTCCCGTGGCACGAGCGATGGGCATCCGCGCAAAGAACAGGAGGGCGGGCACGATGACGATTCCGCCGCCAATTCCGAAAATGCCCGACAGCACTCCGGCCCCAAGGCCGATCAGCAGGTAGATGTAAGTCATGCGCCAAGACTACCGACGGCGTGTTGCGCTGGCTACGCTTTCCCCTCATGTCCTTCCCCGACTCGTCTCTCGCCTTTCTCAAGCGGCTGCTCGACACGCCCGGACCGTCCGGATTCGAGGCGGCACCTGCGCGCGTCTGGCGTGAGGAAGCCGCCACGTTTGCCGAGGTGTCCACGGATGTCGCCGGGAACAGCGCGGCGCGCGTGAATGCCCCGGGAAAGCCGCGCATCATGCTCGCGGGCCACATCGACGAGATAGGCGTGATTGTCACGCACATCGACGACGAGGGCTACATCTACATCGGACCGATCGGTGGCTGGGATATCCAGGTGCTGATCGGTCAGCGGCTGCGCTTTCTGGGTCACCACGGGGATGTGCTGGGACTGGT
>JBKJKH010000159.1:0-6614 GCA_046597595.1 Gemmatimonadaceae bacterium | reverse complement strand
CCGCCGATCAACGTCGCCACAGTCCTCGCGAATCCGTTCATGGCTCCGATCCGCCGCGCTTGCGATACACGAGCACCGCTCCACCGCCATGGTTGAGCCCATAGCGCGCCGATGCCGATGGCCCGTCCAGATACTGCACTTCGCGCACCTCGGTCGGATGAATGCTGCGCAGTATATCCGGCGTCCCCGCACGCGCGTCGTCGATGTAGACCACGACCATCGTGCCTTCCACCCGATTGAGCGACGAACTGCCGCGCCGCTGGAGGAAGCGCGGACGCAACTGCTGGATTGCGTCCTGGAGCGTGGTGGCATCACTCATCGCGAGTTCACTTTCCACGATCACATCCGAGCGGCGCCGGAAGCGTGGCGCCGCCTCCGTGCTTTCGCTGACCGCGAGGTCATCGCTGATGGGTTGTGGCGGTACGCATCCCGCGATGATCAGGAACAAAAACGGAGTGGTGATCTTCATGGCCCTGTCCCCCTCGGCTCACTCGCCGTACGGAATCCAGATGTTTTTGACCTGCGTCGCTTCGCGCAAATACGCGCGCCCCTCGCCGTCCTCACCGGAGCGCCAGTCTACTTCGTCCCACGACGCCCACGTGCGCTTCATGTTGCCCGCCGACGCGAACTCCACCGCGCGAACGCCCTCCTGCGACCCACGATACCATACTGCGTCCACGTCATCGTGTTCCGCCAGCACCTTCGCGAGCTCGTCACGCTTGCCGGTCACGATGTTGACGACACCGCCAGGCAAGTCGCTCGTTTCGAACACCTGATAGAGATCCGTCGCCGCCAGCGGAGCGCGCTCACTCCGAATGGCCACGACGGTATTGCCCATCGCGATCGCCGGCGCCACGAGCGAGATGAACGCCAGCAACGGACTCGCGTCCGGACACGCGACTCCCATGACACCGATCGGCTCGTTCATCGCGAGCGCCACTCCGCGAATGGGTACGGCATGCACTTGCCCGTCGTACTTGTCCGCCCACGCCGCATAGGTAAAGAGGCGGCTGATCGACGCATCCACCTCCGCGCGCGCGTCGGACGGCGTTGTGCCGGTCAAGGCGCGGATGCGCGCCGTGAACTCGTCCGTGCGCGTCGCGAGATTTTCCGCGACGTAGTAGAGGATCTGCGCCTTGAGGTGTCCTGTCGCACGCTGCCAGCTGCCCTGTGCCTTTCGCGCTGCTTCCACTGCATTGCGAATGTCCTTTCGATTCCCGTGGCCGACTTCACCCGCGATCGTTCCGTCAGCGCCGGCAATCCGGAGTGAGTAGCCGGAATCGGCCCGCGCCTGCTTGCCACCAATGAAGAGTTTTGACGTACGATCAATGCCCACGCCGCTGCCGCGCGCCGTGGCATCGGATGCCTTGCTCCGCCCATCGGACTTCGCGCTCCGCGCAGCCGTTTCGCGACCTCGCACGCGCTTGACATATTCGTACATCCCTTCCCTGCCTCCCTCCCTGCCATAGCCCGACTCGCGATACCCGCCAAACCCCGCCGCCGCGTCGAACAGGTTGGTCGAATTCACCCACACGACGCCCGCCTTGATCTTCGGCGCGACATCGAGCGCGAGATTGATGTTCTCGCTCCACACACTCGCCGCCAGGCCGTACTGCGTGTTGTTCGCGAGCGCGACGGCCTCTTCAGGCGTGCGGAAGGTCATCGTCACCAGGACGGGACCGAAAATCTCCACCTGCGCAATAGTGCTCGAAGGATGGACGTTCGTGAACAACGTTGGCGGATAGAACCAGCCGTCATCCGGACACGCCCATGAAGGCTGCCACATCTCCGAGCCTTCGGTCCGGCCCTGTTCGACGAGTTGCCGTATGCGCTCGAGTTGCACTGGCGCGACGATAGCGCCCATGTCCACGCTTTTGTCGAGCGGAGATCCCACGCGCAACTTCTCCATGCGCGCGCGCAGCTTCACGATGAGGCGGTCCGAGATGCCCTCCTGCACGAGCATGCGAGATCCCGCGCAACAGACCTGCCCTTGATTGAACCAGATCGCGTCCACGACGCCTTCGACCACGGAATCCAGGTCCGCATCGTCAAACACGATGAATGGCGACTTGCCGCCAAGTTCAAGCGAAAGCTTCTTGCCCGATCCCGCCGTCGCCTTCCGGATGATGCGGCCGACATCAGTACTCCCCGTGAACGCGATCTTGTCGACATCGTCATGCTCGACGATCGCGGCGCCCGTGCGACCATCGCCCGTGAGGATATTCACGACCCCCGGAGGAATGCCGGCCTCGTCGCAGAGCTCCGCGAATGCCAGCGCCGTGAGCGGCGTGAACTCCGCAGGCTTGAGGATCACGGTGCAACCCGCCGCGATCGCCGGCGCAATCTTCCAGGAAAGCATGAGGAGCGGAAAATTCCATGGGATCACCTGCCCGACGACGCCCACCGCCTCATGCCCCGGCAGCTCCTGCTCGAGCAACTGCGCCCATCCGGCATGATGATAGAAATGCCGGGCGACGAGCGGGATGTCGATGTCCCGCGTTTCGCGAATGGACTTTCCATTGTCCATCGACTCGAGCACAGCAAAGAGACGCGCGTTGCGCTGCAGCCCGCGCGCCAGGGCATACAGGTGTCGCGCGCGCTGATGCCCGCCGATCGCCTTCCACGCCGGCAGCGCTGCGCGCGCCGCCTTCACCGCCGCGTTCACGTCACGCTCGGTGCCCTGCGAAACGCGCGCGAGGATCTGTCGGTTCGCAGGGTTCATGACGTCGAACAACTCGGCGGCGGGCTTCGTCCACTTGCCGTTGATGTACTGACCAAATGTGGCGCTGTGCCGCTCGAGCCACTCCTTCACCGGACCCGGACTTTCGGGCGCGAGGCCGTACTCGAGCGTCTGGAAGATTTCTGCTACGGAGGCCATTGGCCGTTCAGGGCATTGGGTGACGATGCGCCGCCGAGTATCGCCCCGTGGCGAAGTACTCGAGCTGGCGCTCGATGTCGGTCAGCAGGCTCGAGGCACCGAAGCGAAACAGATCGGGCCGGAGCCAGCGATCGCCGAGCTCCTCCTTCATCAGGTACATGTACTCGAGAGAATTCTTCGCCGAGCGGATACCGCCAGCAGGCTTGTAGCCAACGGCATATCCCGTCCGCTCCCAGTACTCGCGAATGGCCCGCCCCATCACGAGTGAAACAGGCATCGTCGCATTTTCGCTTTCCTTGCCAGTCGAGGTTTTCACGAAATCCGCGCCTGCCATCATCGCCACCATGCTCGCGCGCCCGACATTCGTCATCGTTGCGAGTTCGCCCGTCGCAAGGATCGCTTTCATGTGCGCGTCGCCGCACGCATCGCGAAACGCACGAACTTCATCGTACAGCGCGTTCCAGTTGCTCGTCAGCACGTTTGCGCGCGTGATGACGATGTCGATCTCCTCCGCCCCCGCCGCAACGCTCGCGCGAATCTCGCCGAGCTTCTGGTCGAGGGGATTGAGACCGGCAGGAAAGCCCGTGCTCACGGCGGCCACGGGAATGCCCGTACCCGCGAGCGCCTCAACCGCGTACGGCACGAGCGCGTGATAAACGCACACCGCGCCGACGCGCACACGCAGAGCCTCTACGCCGAGAGCCTGCTCGAGCTCGGGCTTGAGCGGCCGCATCGCCTTCGCACACAACCGGCGAACATTGCCCGGGGTGTCGTCGCCCGACAGCGTCGTGAGGTCCATCAGCGTGATCGCACGGAGCAGCCACGCCGCTTGCCACTCCTTCTTTACCGTCCTGCGCGTTGGAATCGTTGCCGCTCGGCGCTCGACCGCCGAGCGGTTCACGCGAATGGCACGAACCGCATCCAGGTCGAGAGGGGTGCCGGGGTTACGATCGACACGCTCGCCGGGCTCTGTCGGCCGTCGTTCGGACGGGGCAGGTGCCTCACGAGATGCCAGGCGGAGAGGTGTGTGCGCTGTAGCCATTGATGAACACTGGTACCGCAGGGCGTTCCATCACGCCCCGCCCCGAGAATCTACGACATCCCGCAGCATGCGGGGCACCGCGAAACTTGTTGCAGGGGCTTTACTTTTTCGGCACGCCTTGCTTCCTTTCACGTGGCCGGCACCCGCCAGCGCTCCGAAGTCGCTTCCCGCAGGAGGATTGAACGTGAGAACCACGTCCTTCGCCACCAACATGGGTCGACTCCGGAGCGTGCGACGGACCGCGCTGCTCGCGGCTTCACATTGGGATGACGTGCGATTGGCGGCTCCGGGGCTGGCCGATTCGCAACGTCCCATTGGGCATGAGCCGGATCCCACCCAGGTCGAGATGCGACTCTCGACTGCGGAAGGCTGACGCCGCCGTCAAGCCACCGCCCCCCGATGCACGGCTTGCTCGCCCTCCTCGCGGTAGAGCATTCCGCCGACGTACGCCCCCGCCAGCGTGCCTACCAGCCCCCCGGCGGCGACGAGCAGCATCAGGTTGGCTGAGAAGAGATTCATGAAGACGTACGAGGTCATCCACACATGGGCGATTAACCACGTCGCGATGCCGGCCTTCATCGCTGTGCCCACCCCCGCGCCATACCGCGGCCGCATCGCGGCGTACAACCACACCATGAAGATGGCCGTAACAAAATCCACGACAATCCAGCCTGCCATCGATGATGTGCCCGCACTGAGTATTCGTGCATTCAACGCACTGGACTCCGACGCCCACTGACTCTGGAGCACAACGCCGTTCAGGATCCCGTCAACAAGGTTCATCACGACGCCAGCCGCGAGACCGCCCATCAGGACCCGGCTTCCATTGATTCCCGCCATTTCTCCTCCCGCGCGAGCCGCGCAGTGATTCATTCAATCATTCACGAGTGTGCGGCGCGACCCATCCCCCAGTCACCCTGCACGCCACGCATCAGATGAGACCGCCTCCTCGCTGAGTTGGTTGCCGGAAGCCCATCAGTCAAGGGCACCGCGATTCGCAGCCAACGCCATTTTGGTGATTGACTTCTTGGGAAATCCCTGCTACTATGCTGTACAGCGACAAGCGCGCTAGCTGCGTGCAGATGTGTCACCGAAGGGGGGCCACGCCAAATCGCGAGGCCCTTTTTGCGTTTCCAGATCCCATGCTTCGGCGGAAAGATCCGGGAACGTGCCCACCGTGGGGGATTTGACCACGATCATAGTGCTCGGTTCGTACGGCGAAACTCCCGGACCCCGAACACAACATCCATTAGGACAGGAGCAACGCAATGCGTACGACCGGTACCGTGAAGTGGTTCAACGACGCCAAGGGCTTTGGTTTCGTTACGCCTGAGAATGGCCAGAAGGACTGTTTCGTTCACCATTCAGCCATTCAGGGCAGCGGCTTCAAGACGCTGGCCGAAGGCGAGCGCGTCGAATTCGACGTCGTTCAGGGCCAGAAGGGCCCGGCCGCCGAGAACGTCGTTCGTCTCGGCCGTTAGTTGACGCTCAGCCGCGGCTTGGCCGCGGCTGACGCCTGGCGGGTCGGACCGGTTTAGCCGGGCCGGCCCGCTTTGGTATTTCAGGGCAGCGCGCTGCCTGTTCCCATTCCCAGAATCGTCATGAAGCGCACCTGCGACATCGTTATCGCGGCGACCGAGTACGACTCCGCCCCCTCCCTCGCTCTCCAATCCCGCCTCGGCCAGCTCCTCCCGTCAGGCACCATCACCGCCATCGCGGAAGATTCCGACGGCGGCGTCGAGAACCTCGGCCGCGCCCGGTCTGTCGTGTTGCTGCATGGATGGATGTGGGGCAGGTCAGAACTGTCGCGCGCAACCGAGTCCGTTCTCGAAGCGCGCGTCGCGAAGGAAGACGCGAAGTTTCTCGTGGTGGTCACCCTCGACGATGCGCCGCTGCCGACCTGGGCGACACGCGCACGGGCCATCGTGCGTGGCGACACCGTCGCGGAAGCCTGCCTCGCAACGATTCTCGAAGCCGCCCGTGCCAACGGAACGTCGATGCTCGAGGAAATCGCCGGCGATTCATCGCCGCAGCTCGCCGACTGGGAAGATCGCGACCGGCAGCGCGAGGTGTTCTTCGCGACACACCGCGCAGTCGCCGCGTGTGATCGGGAATTCCGCAAGCTGGTCGAAGACGTGGTTCGGCGCGCGAAACTGCTCGAGGCTGTTGAAGTGCAGAGCGCACCCGGCCGTCTCGTCGTGCAGGCCGGCGACGTCGCACTCACCATCTCGTGGATTCGCGGCCGCAGCGCGGCAGCCGATGGCCGCCTGATGATCGTCGAATGGGAAGGCACCGTGAAGCGCGGATCGATGCGCGCTCCGGAGACGTCGAAGAGCGCCGTCCCCCGTGCGGCAACCGTTCGCCGCGAGCATGTGCTCCTCGCCGACGCCACGAAGGAAGACAACTGGCGCTGGCGCCGCGAAAGCTTCGCATGGGCGAGCTACTCGCCTGAAGATCTCGCCGCAGCTTGCGTCGATTCTCTAGCCGCGTCGCGCACAGAAGCGCGGGTCTAGACCATCGCGCGAGAGCGCGATACAACCCTGCTCGCGCCAGCTGCGCGAGCAGGGTTGTCTGTTTTAGCGTCCTGCGACGACGTTCGAACCGATGCCCAGATGGTAGCGGGCTTCCACCGCAACAACGGCCGCTTCGGCAAGCACCTGCGCACCCAATGCGCTCGGATGCAGCCCGTCCAGG
>JBKJKH010000102.1:0-8258 GCA_046597595.1 Gemmatimonadaceae bacterium | reverse complement strand
CTTCCCGCAACTCGACGTGCACGTGCGATCATAGGCTCGGCGCAGCAGCCAGGGCAGCGAAACACGGGCACCTTCGCGCACTCCTGCCTGACGGCGCGTCGCCCCTGCGCCGTGATGCCGCAAGGTCATGTGGGGGCTTAGAGCGCCTCGAGATACGCTCGAACGCCAGTCATTCACGATTGCAATCTACTTTGCACACGACGTCACTGGCTCGTGACCCAAGCCGTCCACCAGAGATCTCGAAGCATCACCGCGCCCGCTGCCAGTCGTTCGGCGGCAAAGCGTTTGTGCGCTTGATTGCGGTTGTCCTTGCTGAACGCTTCACTCTTGTCGAGTTCATACAGGCGAGGAACGAGAGCGTGCGACTCGTGGAGGTAGCCGATCACCGCAGTGCGCACATCGGGGAATGCGCGTGGCAACGCGCGCACGAGAGGACGGACGTCATCGATCGTGAGTTGCGCGCCAACATATTGTGACTCGAAGCGACCATGGAAGAATGGTCCCCGCGTGTATCCGTTTGGATTGTCGCCCACCCAGCCGTCATTGTGCTTCGTCGTGTGATGCGGGTTGGACGCGTCCGCCGCGTAATGGCCGAGAATGCCTGCGTCCTCGATAATGCGCTGTTCGATCCACACGCGTTCGGCTTGACCGACTGCCATCCGCCACTGGCGAAAGTCCACACGGAGTCTCTGCGTCAACTCGAGTATCGAGAACGGCAGTATGCCGACGATGGGCGTTGTTCCGCCCGCGACACGGACCGAATCCAGATACGCAAACCGATTTCGCGCGCGGAGTGCGCCAGGTGGGACATTCTCGAGGTGCACATAGTGGTCGTAGGCGTATCCCAGATTCAATGCCGGCTCGAGAATTTGCTCCTTGTCGTCACGCCAGCGATCCGGCTCCGAATTCAGCCACGCGAGCCGGTCACCCGCCTGCCTGAAGAATGCCGGCATTTCTGCAGGGAGCGCGTCGGTCGCCAGGCGGCCGACGATGCGGTGTCCATGCTCGCCCCAGAACATTGCGGTGTGAGCGGGGGGCAGGAAGGCGAACAGTGTTCCGGCGATCACAATTGAAAAGGTTTTCATTGCTTACGAAGTCAGATGTGGCGATGTGGCGATGTGGCGATGTGGCGATGTGGCGATGTGGCGATGTGGCGATGTGGCGATGTGGCGATCGCTGGGCACATAACCACTCGTGCTCACTCGTCGCAGTCACTCGTCGTAATCACTGGTCGCCGTCGCCCGTCGTAGTGGGTTGCCCGGCCACGAACGATCGCAGTTCGGAGGCGATCGTATGGAAGCTCACTTGCTCAATCGGATGCGGCGTTGCGGGCAACACGCGAAAACCGGCATCGGTGATCTGGCTGCTCGCCAGCTCAGTCTCGTCCGCGCTCACGGTGGTGTCGCCATCGCCGACCATGACGAGAACAGGGGCGTTGATGCGGCGCAGGGTGGCCTCATTCAGCACAGGCTCGTCGCCGAGTCCACGCACGAGTTCGGCTGTTCGCCCAATCATCCGCTCCCACCCGCCGGCCTCGCGATGCCGCTTTTCAAGCGAGGCCGCAAATGCCGGCACCTTGCCGCGTATGACACCGGCGTCGAGTCGCTTGCATTCCTTCGCGGCGATCTCGGGCGTCCATCCAAACTTCGTGCCGAGCGTGGTCACCGATATTACGCGCTCGGGTGTGTGTGCGGCGATGTATAAGGCGACGTACCCGCCCATGCTGTAGCCGAAAAAATGCGCCCGCTTGACACCGCGCCCATCAATAAAGCGAAGCACATGCTCCGCGAAGGCGGGAATGCTGAACGGCGCGACGCTCGACGTCTTGCCGTGTCCCGGCAACTCCACGACGAGAACATTGAACTCGCTCTCGAGCTCGCGCGCGAGGGGTGCCATCTGCGCGGCTGAACCGAGTGCGCCATGGAGGAGGATAAGGCTGTCCATGCGCTATGGCTTCACGATCCCGGTGTACGTTTCCGGACGACGGTCACGGAAAAACTGCCAGACGTTCCGCACTTCTCGAATCTTGTCGAGATCCAGGTCGGCGGTAATCAACTCGGTCTTGTCGCGCGACGCCTGTGCGACGATCTGTCCGCGCGGATCACAGAAGTAACTCTGCCCATAAAACTCGCCGATGTTCCACGGCGCTTCCGTGCCCACGCGATTGATCGCGCCCACGAAATACGCATTGGCGACCGCGTGTGCGGGCTGCTCGAGCTTCCAGAGATACTCGGAGAGACCGGCCACCGTTGCTGACGGGTTGAAGACGATCTCCGCGCCATTCAACCCCAGCTCGCGCGCGCCCTCCGGGAAGTGACGATCGTAGCAGATGTAGACGCCGACCTGCGCATACTTCGTCTTGAACACCGGATACCCGAGGTTGCCGGGCTTGAAATAGAACTTTTCCCAGAACCCCGGCGCAGTGTGCGGAATGTGGTTCTTCCGATACTTGCCGAGGTAGGTGCCGTCTGCATCGATGACGGCGGCGGTGTTGTAGTACACGCCTTCGCCCTCTTCCTCATAGAGGGGCACGACAATCACCATCGCGTGTTTCTTCGCCAGCTCCTGCATGAGCTTCGTGGTCGGCCCGTCCGGAATTCTCTCCGTCGCGTCGTACCACCGCGTGCTCTGCTCAGCACAGAAATACGGGCCGGTGAAGATCTCCTGCATGCAGAGAATCTGTACGCCTTGCTTGCCCGCCTGCTCGATCAGCTCGACATGCTTCGCGACGTTCGCCTCACGAATTTTATCGAGGGCGTCACTCGCGCTCCCAGCGAGTGACGCCTGGATGAGTCCACACTTTACGATACGAGACATGCTTGAGACTGGAGGGTTGTCATCCTGAGCGCAGCGAAGGGCCGGCCTTGCCACGCATGAAAACCAGATAGAGCACAAAGCTCAAAAAGAACGTGACGAACCATGCATATGAGTACAGCATGTCGAACATGCCTGGATTGGCCACCTGTCCACCCGGCGTAGTCGCGGCTCGCACGAAGCCGGGCACGACCGGCAGCAGCGACACGACCAGTGCGGCCATCGCGCGCCAGTTCACGCCATTCGTGTATGTGTAACGACCCTCGAGCAGGAACAGGTCGCGCGGCTCGAGCACCTGCTTCCGCAGCACCCAGTAATCTGCGATGAGAATGCCCCCGAGCGCACCCATGAGGCTCGAATACCCGATCAGCCACGTGAAGATGTATGCGGCGGCGTCAGAATAGAGCTTCCAGGGCAACATAAGCACACCGAGCACTGCCGTGATCAGGCCACCGGTGACGTAGCTGATTCGCTTGGGGCTCAGATTCGAGAAGTCGTTTGATGGCGACACGACGTACGCCGCCATGTTGGTCGTCAACTGCGCCGCCAGCACGACGAGCGCCGCGAAGATGATGACCCCCGCGTTTCCGATCTTCGCAACCAACACGACAGGATCCCAGATGGCCTCACCGAAGATGACGATCGTTGCGCTCGTCACGGCCACACCGATGAACGCAAACAGGGTCATCGTCGTCGGCAGCCCCATCGCCTGGCCGAGCATCTGCGATCGCTGGCTCCGTGCATAGCGTGTAAAATCGGGGATGTTCAGGCTCAAGGTCGCCCAGTACCCCACATTCGCCGTCAGCGCCGCAGGAAACAGCGTCCAGAAATCCGCTTGCCCCTTCTGCAACCTGCTGGACTGCGAGAGGACATTCGAAAGACCGCCGCCATTGCTGACCGCCCACCACAACAGGAGGAGACCGCCGCCGAGCAGCAGAGGGGCAGACCACGTCTCGAGAGCCTTGATCCCCTCGGTGCCCTTGAAGATGATGGCGACCTGAATCAGCCAGAAAACGCCGAAGGCGATGGCCTTTCCCGCTGGAAAACTCGCCCACGCTGGCCAGGCGGCGGTCATGAGGGTGTCGAGTGCCAGCGCCCCGATCCATGTCTGGATGCCGAACCATCCACACGCCACAAATGCGCGCAGCATCGCCGGTACGTTGGCCCCGCGTACTCCGAAGGCCGCGCGCGCGAGCACCGGAAACGAGATGCCGTATCTCGTGCCGGCGTGAGCGTTCAGCACCATCGGGATGAGCACGACGGTATTTCCCAGAAGAATCACGGACAGCGCCTGCCACCAGCTCATGCCCTGCGCCATGAGCCCGGACGCAAGTGTGTAGGTCGTGATGACAACGGCCATCCCGATCCACAGCGCCGCGATATTCCAGGTGCTCCACGTGCGCCGGTCCACGGACGTCGGCGCCAGGTCCTCATTCCACAGCGGGCTGGCGCGTAGATCGTCGTCCGCGCCGATCGTCACCGGGCCCCCGCGCGCGAGCGCGACAACCATTGGCCGCGCCCCTTCTTCCCGACGACCGCGTAGTCATCGACGATCGTCTCACCACGCGAAAGCGTGGTTCGCGCGAATCCCGCCAACTCCCAGCCCTCGAACGGCGACCAGTCGGCGTTCGTCTCCATCTTCGATGGGTCCACCGTGATGGTCGAGCTGGGATGGATGATGGCAAGATCCGCATCGCTCCCAACCTGAATCGCGCCCTTCCGGGGATAGAGCCCCATGATCTGCGCCGGGTTGGTGCTGAGTTTGAGGCACATCTGCTCCAGGGACAGCTGTCCCTCGAGCACGCCCTTCGTGTACGTGAGGGGCATCAGTGTCTCGAGGCCGGGCATGCCCATCGGGATCTTTGTCCAGTCGCCGTTCCACATCGCTTTCTGCTCGCGCGTGAACGTGCAGGTGTCCGTCGATACCACCGACACTTCACCGTGCCGCAGGCCTTCCCACAGCCTGGCCGAGTCTTTCGGCTTCTTGAGCTGCGGGCAGCACGCGTAGAGGTGGCCGTCCTCCCGCGCGAACACCGAGTCGTCCAGCACCAGGTACTGCACACACGTCTCGGCGATCACCGGCACGCCGCGCGCCTGCGCAGCGCGTACGAGATCGGCGCCTTCACCAGTAGACATGTGAACGATATACAGCTGCCCGCCCGTCACTTCGCTCCAGTGAATGACGCGCTCGATTGCTTCGGCCTCGATGAAATTGGGCCGCGTCATCGCATGCAGCTGCGCGCCATACTCCTTCATCAATTCCGGCGTGTGATGCCGCGCGATCAGCTCGTCGAGCACGCGCGACGATTCGGCGTGGACCAGCAGCATAGAGCCGTGCTCGCGCATCTTTTCCAGCGTACCAAAGAGCGCCCGGTCGTCGGACTGCCAACCTTCCGACGCGTAGATCATGAACTCCTTGAACGTGGTGAAGCCGCGCTCCACCATCCCCGCGATCTGGTCCTTGTGCTCGTCGTAGCGCGTGATGCAGATGTGGAACGTGTAATCAATGAGCGACTTGCCTTCCGCCTTCTTCAGCCAGTTGTCCGCAGCCTGCGAGAGCGACTCGCCCGCGTATGGAATTGCGAAGTCAATGACTGTCGTCACGCCCCCACGTGCACCCGCGCGCGTACCGCTGCGGTAGTCGTCGGCCGACACCGCACCCATGAAGGGCAACTCGAGGTGCACGTGCACGTCGAGCACTCCCGGTATGACGTGGTGTCCCCGGGCATCGATCACGCGGCCGGCGTCGCTCCCGAGATCACTGCCGAGAGCGGCAATCTTCTCACCGAGCACCCCGACATCACCCGTGAACGCGCCAGAAGGAGTGACGACGTTGCCACCCTTGACAATGCAATCGAAACGCATGCCGCTCATCCCTTCAGTGCGCGGTCGAGCACTTCAATCGCAAAATCCGCGTCCGCTGCGGTGATGCACATCGGTGGCTTGATGCGCAGGACGTTGCCGTCCAGTCCACCCTTTCCGAGAAGCACCCCCATTTCGCGTGCGGCTTCGAGAACGGCAAGCGCTTCCTGTTTCGCAGGCTCTTTCGTGCTGCGGTCCCGCACGAGTTCGACGCCGAGCATGAGGCCCATGCCGCGGACGTCTCCAATGATCGTGTGGCCGCGCGCAAGTTTCTCGAGTCCTGCCTTGAAGCGTCCACCAACGGCCTTCGCGTTCTGCTGCAGCCCCTCGCGCTCGATGACGTCGAGCACCGCGAGCCCCGCCGCGGCCGATACTGGGTTACCGCCGAAGGTATTGAAATGGATGCGCTGTGCGAGTTTCTCGGCGATGTCCATCCGCGTCGTGACGGCCGCAAGCGGAGCACCGTTGCCGATGCCCTTTGCCATCGTGACAAAGTCCGGGACGACGTTCCAGTTCTGGAATCCCCAGAAATGCTCACCCGTGCGGCCAAAGCCCGTCTGCACTTCGTCAGCGATGCAGAGGCCGCCGTTGGCGCGCACGATGTCGTATGCCTCGCCCAGGTAATTCGGCGCACCACACGTCACGCCACCGACACCCTGAAACGGCTCGGCGATGAAAGCGGCGATCTTCCCCGGTGTCGAGAAGCGCACGAGCTCGCGGATATCCGCCGCGCTCTTTGATGCGATCTCCTCGGCGGTGCCGCTGAACGGGCTCCGGTACGGATCAGGATTGATCGCGTGGTGCACCACATTTGCAGACGGAAGCGGCATCTTCCATGTGCTGTGCGATGTCAGCCCCATCGCACTCGGGCTGCCCCCGTGATAGCTGTTCCGCAGGGCGATCACATCGGTGTGCCCGGTAAACAGCCGCGCCATGGTGATGGCGAGATCATTCGCTTCGCTGCCGGCGCTGGTGAAATACGTGACGTCGAGGCCCGCAGGCATCTTCGACGCGATGCGCTTCGCCAATGCGACGACGTTCGGATGAAGGTAGATCGTCGTGGTGTGCTGGAGCTGGTCGAGCTGCGCTTTCTGGGCATTGATCACATGTGGATGCGAATGCCCGCACGACACGGTGACGATCCCCGCAAACAGGTCGAGATACCGGCGCCCCGTCTCGTCATACAGATACTGCATCCAGCCCTCGACGATCATCAGCGGCTCGCGATAGAGCGTGAAGATGGCCGGATTCAGGAATCGCTTACGGTCCGCGATCACTTGGTCGCGTGACGGGCCGCTGTATGGCCGCGGCACGTGCTCGGTTGGCGGCAACTGCGGCAGGCCACGGACGATCTGGTTCACGGGGGGCATGGCGACTGACGTCATTGTCTCGTTCTCAAAGAGAGTAGGACCCGCAACTGTGCCAATGGTATAGCCACGGATGACACGAAGGACACGGAAAATTGCTGCAAGGTCTGATGCGCCGTGATTGCGCATGTTGTCGGGCGGTTGTTACCGTGTTCTCCGTGGCAACTGTACGATGGTATTAGCCACGGATGACACGAAACGCACGGGGAACTGCTGCAAGGTCTGATGCGCCGTGATCGCACATGTTGTCGGGCGGTTGTTACCGTGTTCTCCGTGTTTTCCGTGGCAACTGTACGATGGTCCTGGCCACGGATGACACGGAACACACGGGGAACTGCCGCAAGGTCTGATGCGCCGTGATCGCGCATGCGGTCGGGCGGTTGTTACGGTGCACTCCGTGTTATCCGTGTTATCCGTGTTATCCGTGTTATCCGTGTTATCCGTGGCCCGTCGCTAGGCTCGCGCCGTGGCCGGCTCCGGAGGCGCGTATCCTTCAACGATATCGTGCCCGCCCTGATAGTTGTCGCCCGTGGGCCGCCGGATCGAGGATTGCGGCACGACACGGTCGCGCCGGATTCCCCTGAAGTCCGCGAGCGTCTTCCATCCCTGCTTGTCCATGAAATCCGACATGCCGGTGTTGAGCCGCTTGATCACGTTCGGGCCAATCGCGCTATCGAGCATCGCCGCAGTGCACACCTGCACTGTCCCCGCGCCGAGCAGGAAGTACGAAAGCGCCTGGCGGAAATCCGACACACCACCAATGGCCGAAAAATCCTTGTCCGGGAATGCCTGGCACATGCGCGCCATGTTGGCGAGCGACATCGGCAGGATCGCAGGGCCACCAAGCCCGCCACTCGACACGAGTCCGTCGAGATTCATCTCGAACTCGAGCGTATCCGGGTCGATGACCGGCAGTGACGGAAAGGTGTTCGATGACACGATCGCATCCGCGCCACCCATGAAGCACGCGCCCGCCTCGAGCACAATGTCATGCGTCGCCGGAGTGAGCTTCGTCCACACGGGAATCTTCGCGGCGTCCTTCACGGCCTCCGTCACGACCGAGCAGAGTCCCTCATCCTTGCCGATGTTGGACCCCATGTCCTTCCGGTCCATGTGCGGACACGAGAAGTTGCATTCGATCCCGTCAGCGCCCGCGTCCTGCACGCCTTCGGTGAGCGTCTGCCAGTTCCGCAGCTCCTTGTCACTCCCCGAGCC
>JBKJKH010000650.1:0-4136 GCA_046597595.1 Gemmatimonadaceae bacterium | reverse complement strand
GCCGAGACTGGCTCGAGCCCAGTTGCTTGGCGACCTCCGTCTGCGTGAGGTTCGCGGCAAGGCGGCGCTCGCGGAGGCTGCGACTCAGAGCCAGTCGCATCTCGACCAGCGCCGCCTCTTCCGGCGTCAGTTTGAGAAATGTGGCGACATCGCTCACTGTCCATCCGGCCGCTTCGAGGCGCTTCCGCTTCTTCGCATCCATAGTGCTAGTCCTCACGAGTGACTTGGTCATACAACTTCAACCGTCGCTTGCAATCTGCCATCGTTCGCACGGGCGTCTGTCGCGTCGTCTTTGAAAACACATCCGCGATAATGATGGCGTCGGCATCCACCCGATACACCACTCGCCATGTTCGATTGGCATCCACGATCCGCAGTTCGTGACACCGCGCGCCAATTGACGCCATTGGTCGCGAGTGCGGCATGCTCAGCTTCATGCCGCGTTGCAGCTGGCGCAGCAGTCCACCGGCCTCCAGGCGGGCCGCCGCAGACAGCGGGGGTGTCTTGATCTCGCCACGCAGCCAGACGAGGGGTTTCTCAGCGGCCGCCATGACAGAAACCTATGTCGCCCGTGGCATATGTCAATACGGACATACGTTCGAGTCGGCGCCGCCTCGCCAGTCCTAGAACGTGCGCTGCTGCAGACAAGGCGGCTATTGATGGAACGCGCTCCGCGCGTTCTCTTATTTGGTCGCCTTGCAGCAGAGCTGGGGAATTAGCTGTCGATCGCGCTCTTACCACGGGAGGGAACATGACCTTGCCCGATAATGATGGGTCACGGGTTCATGCGTGGCGGCGCGCAGTAAACTCTCCGCGCGGTATCGTCGTGGCGATCGTCGCAGGCCTGAGCGCACTCGGCGGGTTGGTCGCTGGCGCATCCGCGGCGCTCGTTGCTGCAACCGTGCTGACGCCGACTGAGCCGATGAGTGCGGGCCTGATCGCGTTGATGGCGGTCGAGTATGGCTTTGTGGCGGGCCTCGGAGGCGCGGTCCTGGGGACGGCCATCGGATTCGGTGCGCTTCGCCGAGTGCCATTGGGCAGACTGCTCCTCTGCACCAACGTGGGCCTCGCCGCGGGATTGGCGGTCGGCTGGCTCGGGGGCCCATGGGCATGGCACCACATGGGATTTCTGGGATTCGTCGGCTTTTCCGGAGGCGCTCTGCTCGCCCGTGCTCGTTCGCGCGGATCGCCGGTACCGAGTTCACGTCTGCCCGTCGACTCGGTACCTGTCACAGAGGCGATCGCAATTGAACCGCACGATCCGGGTCGGCTCCCGAGCGCATCGGTTGAAGCAGGTCCACTGACCGACCGAACCGTGGGCCGCGCCCCGAGCCGGATCACGCGCGAGCCGTAGCGCAGGCATCATGAAACTGAACAGCCGGGATGACGTGATGGGTAACAGATTATTCCGGCGGTGAGTGTCAAGATAGCCGGCGCCTGTGGTCAGGTCTGGCAGGGTTCTGCCGTGGACGGTGGATTCAAAAGGTGCCGCGAGCAGTGCGATATCGCCCCCTGCGCGCGCGCCTACGCCGGCGCACAAAGCCTGAGGGACAGCATCTCGGTGGACTTCCTCTTGTCCGGACCCCACTGGGCATCATCCGGTGGGGCGGCGGTGCGGCCAGCTGCGCGGCGCGACGGTGAGCACCACCCTGCCGAAACGGTGCGGCTGTCTACCGCTTCGCGTACTGCGCCAGGTGCAGGCGCACCAGATATTGCTCGAACCGCGGGTCCCGGCGGATCGAGTCGTACGCAGGATTCGTGAGCAGGTGGATCACCGCGTCTTCACGGCGCGTGATCGCGATGTCCAGCCAGTGCAGCGTCTGCTCGCGCTCGCCGAGTCGGCCGTAATCGAACGAAAGATAGGTGGCAAGGAAAAATGAGGCCGAAGAGGTCGGCGTCCGTTCCTGTCGCAGTCGCTGCCGGATCTGCGCACGCGTCATCTCCCGCAGGCCGCCCGTCTCGAATGCCGCGCGCAGTTCTTCGATCTCGGTCGTTGGCATTCCACGCAGGGTCATCCCCCGCCACGTTTGCTCGGCGCTCTCGCGATCCCGGCCTTCCGAGGCGAGGATGCCGGCCATCGACATCGGGAGCGAAAACCAGTTCGGGTCGATCTGCATCCCTTCGTTCGCGATGCGACGCGCCTCGTCCGTTCGCCTCAGGCGAATGAGTGGCGCGATCATGTCGGCGCGGATCGCCAGGGAAAACGGGTCGAGGTCGAGCGCGCGCTTCAACTCGGCGACTCCCTCCTCCTCGCGCCCCATGAGGCTGAGGAACTCGCCGTACCAGTGATGCGCCTGCGCATTACGAGGGTTCAGTCGGATCGCTTCCCGGAACTCGCGATCCGCATCTTCCCATCGCCACTCGAACTTGTACCGCAGGAATGCGAGTGAGGTATGCGCCTCCGACGACCCGGGATCGAGCCTGATGGCCTGCTCGGCGTTGGCCTTTGCCCGCGGATATCGGAATGCAGGAGGGAGGCCCGACATCGAGAGGTTGTAGCAATCCGCCAGGCCGGCATACGCCTGGGCGTACTGCGGATCGAGCGCGATTGCCTGCTCGTAGAGCGCGATGGCCTGGCGAACCATCTCCGGCGACCGCCGCTGCCACCGCTCACGCGCCTTCAGGAACAGGTCGTACGCCTCCGCGCTCTGCGTGTCGCGCCGCCTCAGCCGGTCCTGATCCACCGACGAGATGATCGCCTTCTGCACGCGCGCCACGACCCGCTCGGCGATCTCGTTCTGCACACCCATGATCTCGGCCGCGGTGGTGTCGAAGCTCGACGTCCAGAGTCGGTCACCGTGGCGCACGCCCGTCAGCTGGGCCGTGACCTGCAGCCGACTGCCCACGCGCTGGATCGTCCCCGTGAGCACCGCGTCCGTCGCCAGTCGGCGCCCGGCCTCGAACGGTCCCTCGTTCCGCCGGATCGCCGCCAGCGACGGAACACGCAGCGAGGTCGCGTTCCCCAATCGCATCGCGATGCCCTCGGCAAAGCCGGTCTCGAGATAGACCTGCTCGCTCCCTGGCGTCACCGCGAGGAACGGCATGATGACGACCGACTCGATGGACCGTGTCGCGCTCCACGCCCGCCACGCCCCGGCACCGATGACGATCGCGAGCGCAGCCGCGATGCCGATCGCGCGCGGACTCGATCGGCGACGTTGGATGCGTGGCTCCGGCGATGCGGCCCACGACTCGGGTGGCGCCATCGCCGCCACGGGTGTGCTCCTCACCAGCGGCGCGGCGAACCGGTAGCCGCGGCCGCGCACCGTCTCGATGCACGTCGCCTCGCTCCCCGCATCGAGCGCCTTGCGGAGCGCCGCCACGTGGAACGCGACGTTGCCTTCCTCCACGATCACCCCCGGCCAGACGGTGGCGAGGATATCCGCCTTGGTGATCATGCTCGGCGCGCGCGAGACCAGCAGCGCGAGCAGGTCGAGGGTCTTGCCAGGAAGGGCGACGGTATCGCCGCCGCGAGCCAGGCGGTACTCCGCCGGCTCGAATCGCCATTCCCCCCACTCGTAGATCGGGGCGCTCACGGCCAGCCGCCGCAGATCCGGCGAATGACCGGCACTTCGGTGCGTCGAGTCGTCACGAACGCCGAGCGGGGGAAATCACCGCGATAAATGAAGAATAAATGATCGCCTACGGCTTCCTACAAGACCGGGGAGAGCGCCCGGACAATCTTAGCGCCGCACCATCCTCCGTGCCACTTCATCACATCCAACATGGTGGTCGCTCCGTGAAACACCGCGTCATGGCCTTGGCCACACTCGCAGTCCTCGCCGCGTGCGGCGAGTCCCCCGTCTCTCCGACATCGGACGCACTCGCACCAGGTGCGAACGCCCGAGTCAGTCTCGCAGCGGCGCCCGTGACCACCGGATTCACCACGGTCGGCGCCGCGACCTTTACCGTGCCCGCCGGCGTGACTTCCCTGTCCATCGTGGCCGTTGGCGGCGGTGGCGGAGGGTCGCTCGTCTACGCCGGCGGCAGTGGAGCGAGGGTCACGACTACACTGTCCGTGACGCCCGGACAGGTTCTCGACCTCTTCGTGGGGGCTACCTCTGCAGCAGGCACCAACTGGAGCGTCGGCGGTGGCGGCAGCAGCTCCATCACCTCCGTTGGCGTACCGCTCGTGA
>JBKJKH010000474.1:0-6818 GCA_046597595.1 Gemmatimonadaceae bacterium | reverse complement strand
CCGGGTTGTTTGCCTACACTCGCGCCACCAATGCCAACTACACCATTACGGTGCGCACCAGCGATGGCACGGGCTCCGGCTGGGCGGGCGCGGAGCACAACGACTGGAGTCAGGTGGACTTCAAGGCGTTGAGCGAGCGCGCGATCCAGAAGGCGCGGTTGTCACGCAACCCCGTCGCGATCGAGCCGGGGCGTTACACCGTGATTCTGGAGCCGCAGGCGGTCGGTGACCTCGTGCAGCTCATGGCGTTCTCACTCGACGCGCGGTCGGCGGACGAAGGCCGCAGTGCGTTCGTGAAGAAGGAAGGCGGCAACAAGATCGGCGAGAAGATCGTGGACGAGCGGGTGACCCTCCTGTCCGATCCGTCGGACCCGCAGCTGCTCGCACAGCCATTCGACGGGCAGGGACTACCGTTAGGCAGGCAGGCCTGGGTGGAGAACGGGGTCCTGAAGCAACTATTCTACAGCCGATTCTGGGCGCAGAAGCAGGGGAAGACGGCGACGGGATTCCCGACCAGTGTGAAGATGCTGGGTGGCACCACGTCCATGGATGACATGATCAAATCCACGGAGCGTGGCGTGCTGGTCACGCGTCTCTGGTATCTGCGTCCGGTTGATCCGCGCACGATCCTGTACACCGGCCTGACCCGCGACGGGACTTTTCTCATTGAAAACGGGAAGTTGACGAAGTCGCTGCGAAACTTCCGCTTCAACGACTCGCCGCTGTTCATGCTCAACAATCTCGAAGCGCTTGGCCCATCCGTGCGCATCGGAGGGACGGAGGCGGGTGGACCGACGGTGATGCCGGCGGTGAAGGCGCGGGAGTTCAGCTTCACGTCTCTGTCGGAGGCCGTGTAGCGGTCGGGCGCTGACGCGACGCTGATTCCCGTGTGCGACCGTGGAGCAACGACCGACCCACCACGCCGCCACAACCTGGAGCGCGCGATCATGCCCTGGACCCTCTGGTACCACCACCAGCTCATCGGCCAGACCTCGTTCGAGGTGCAGGGGCGCCATCCGAGACAACGGTTGGGCCTCTTCCGTCCCGATCCGCACGGTGCGTCGCTCGTGCCCGCGATCGCGTACGTGCACCAGGCACTCAGGGAGTTCGAACGGATGGTGGAGCGGAGGAAGCTCACGCCAGAAGAGATGCTCGATTCGATGGGCACGACGCCGGAGGGGCAGCGCGTCGCCGAATGCGGCGAGATCCTCGAACAATTGCAACTGCGCGATGACGCGGGGAGCGCTGTCGCCTGCGAGGCGATCGCCATCCTCGACCTCACTGGAGTCGCGGAGAAACGGGCTGATGCAGCGTGCGATGCCGCGAAGGAATCGCGACGCTACATGATCTCGACGACCATCTCAGGCCAGGACTTCGATCGCCATGTGCACTGAGATGGATTCAGCGCCGGTCATAGTTCAACACCGGCGAAAGCCACCGCTCCGCCTCCGCGACCGTCCAACCCTTGCGCACCGCATAGTCCTCGACCTGATCCCGGTCGACCTTTCCCACGCCGAAATACTCCGCCTGTGGATGCCAGAAGTAATACCCACTGACCGCGGCTGTCGGCGTCATGGCAAAACTCTCCGTGAGTTCGAGGCCAATCAACGCGGTAGCATCGAGCAGAGAGAACACCGTCGCCTTCTCGGTGTGATCCGGACACGCCGGATACCCCGGAGCGGGACGGATGCCCTGGTACTGTTCGCGAATGAGGTCTTCATTGGACAATGACTCATCGCGGACAAAGCCCCACAACTCCAGCCGCACCTTCTCGTGCATGCGTTCGGCGAAGGCCTCCGCCAACCGGTCGGCCAGTGCCTTCGCCAGGATCGAGTTATAGTCATCCTTTGCCGCCTCGAACTCCGCGACTTTTGCATCGAGGCCGATCCCCGTCGTCACGGCAAAGGCGCCAAAGTAGTCCTCGATACCTGCGGGTGCCACGTAGTCGGCGAGGGCGCGATTCGGGCGTCCATCCTTCCGCGCCAGCTGCTGGCGAAGCGTGTGGACTACCGCCTTCACGTCCTGCCGCGCATTGTCCTCGAACAGCGTGATGTCGTCGCCCGCTGAATTCGCTGGCCAGAACCCGACCACCGCGCGCGCCGTCAGCCATTGCTCATCGACGATGCGGGCGAGCATCTCACGGGCATCAGCGTAGAGCGATCGTGCCGCTTCGCCCACGATTGGATCCTGCAAAATCGCAGGATAGTGCCCCGCGAGTTCCCAGGTCTGGAAGAACGGCGTCCAGTCGATTCGATCGACCAGGTTCTCCAGCGGGAAGTCGTCAAACACGCGCACACCCGTATAGCTCGGCTTCGGTGGCGCGTGTGCTGACCAGTCGAGCTGTGCCCGGTTCGCACGCGCTTCCGCGAGCGTGAACCGCGGCACGGTGTTCACGCGTGCGGCGCGCTGCGTGCGCATGATGTCATACTCTGCTCGCGTCCGTGCCATGAACGCATCGCGCTGCTCGTCGCTCAGCAGGCTGCTCGCGACACCCACCGCGCGCGATGCATCGAGCACGTGCACCGTCGAGCCAGTGTAGTGCGGTTCGATCTTCACAGCCGTATGGACCTTCGAAGTCGTCGCGCCCCCAATCAACAGCGGCACGCGGAAGCCCTCGCGCTCCAGTTCCGATGCGACGAACGACATCTCTTCGAGGCTGGGCGTGATGAGGCCGCTGAGGCCGATGATGTCAACATTCTCGAGCTTCGCCGTCTCGAGGATCTTCGCCGACGACACCATCACGCCGAGGTCGATCACCTCGAAATTGTTGCACTGCAGCACGACGCCGACGATGTTCTTGCCGATGTCATGGACATCGCCCTTCACGGTGGCGAGCAACACCTTCCCCTTGTTGCGGATGTCTCCACTCGAGGCTTTTTCAGCCTCGATATACGGGATGAGATGCGCCACGGACCGCTTCATGACGCGCGCACTCTTCACGACCTGCGGCAGGAACATCTTTCCCGAACCGAACAGGTCGCCGACAATGTTCATGCCGGCCATGAGCGGCCCCTCGATGACGTCGAGCGGACGCGTCGACTGGAGGCGCGCTTCCTCGGTATCCTCAACGATGAATTCCGTGATGCCGTGCACGAGGGCGTACGAAAGCCGCTCGCCGACGGCCGCGTCGCGCCATGCGAGCGCCAGCGACGTATCCGCCGCCTTGCCCTTCACGTTCTCAGCGACTTCTAACAGGCGCTCCGTCGCATCGGGCCGCCGGTTCAGCACGATGTCCTCCACGCGCTCCCGCAGGTCGGGCTCAAGGTCATCATAGAGCGCAAGCTGCCCGGCGTTCACGATGCCCATATCCATCCCCGCCTTGATGGCGTGATAGAGAAAGACCGCGTGAATCGCCTCGCGCACGGGATTGTTGCCGCGGAACGAGAAGGACACGTTGCTCACGCCGCCGCTGATCTTGGCGTAAGGCAGCGTGCGCTTTATCTCGCCCAGTGCCTCGATGTAGTCCACCGCGTAGTTGGCGTGCTCCTCGATGCCCGTCGCGATCGCGAAGATGTTGGGGTCGAAGATCACGTCCTCGGGTGCGAAGCCCACCCGCTCGGTGAGAATGCGATAGGCCCGGGCACAGATGTCCACCTTGCGCGCGACCGTATCCGCCTGGCCCTTCTCATCGAACGCCATCACGATCACGGCGTGGCCGTACCGTCGGACCAGCGTCGCCTGACGCACGAATTCTTCCTCGCCTTCCTTCAGCGAGATCGAGTTCACGATCCCCTTGCCCTGCAGGCACTTCAAGCCCGCCTCGATGACGCTCCACTTCGAGGAGTCCACCATCACCGGGACGCGCGATATGGACGGCTCGCTCGCGACCAGGTTCAGGAACGTGACCATGGCCGCGCGCGAGTCGAGCATCGCCTCGTCCATGTTGATGTCGATCACCTGTGCGCCCGCCTCCACCTGTTGCCGTGCAACGGCCAGCGCCCCATCGTGATCGCCCCCGAGAATCAGTTTCGCAAACTTCGCGGAGCCCGTGACGTTCGTGCGCTCTCCGACGTTCACGAAGTTCGTGTCGGGGCCGATGTTCAGCGGCTCCAGTCCGGACAATCGCAACAGCGGCGCGGGTTCGGCCCGCCGCCGCGGCGTAACCGACCGAACGGCCTGGGCGATCGCGCGAATGTGATCCGGTGTCGTGCCACAGCAACCGCCCACGACGTTGACCAGGCCATGCTCGGCAAACTCCCGGAGCACGCTCGCCGTAAACTCCGGCGTTTCGTCATAGCCCCCGAATTCATTGGGCAGCCCGGCGTTCGGATGCACGCTCACGCGGCACTCGGCGATCCGCGAAAGCTCCTGCACGTACGTCCGCAGTTCCTTCGCGCCGAGTGCGCAGTTCAGGCCGATGGTGAGCGGTCGTGCATGGCGGACGGAGTTCCAGAACGCTTCCGTCGTCTGCCCGGAGAGCGTCCGGCCACTCAGGTCCGTGATCGTGCCGGAAATCATGATCGGCACGCGGATGCCGCCCGATTCGAAGAACGCATCGATCGCGAAAAGTGCCGCCTTGGCGTTCAGCGTGTCGAAAATTGTCTCGACGAGGAGCACGTCGGCGCCCCCGTCCAGCAGCCCGCGGATCTCCTCGGTGTACGACGTGACGAGCTCGTCGAAGGAGATGTTGCGGAACCCCGCGTTCGAGACATCGGGAGAGATGGACGCGGAGCGGTTTGTCGGACCGATGCTGCCGGCCACATACCGGGGTCGGCGAATGCCGCGCGCCGCATCGCGTGCCTCGAACGAATCCGCGACGTCGCGCGCGATGCGCGCGCCGGCAACATTGAGCTCGTACGCCAGCGCTTCCATGCCATAGTCTGCCTGGGCGATGGACGTCGACGTGAACGTGTTCGTCTCGAGCAGGTCGGCGCCGGCATCGAGATACGACGCATGAATCGCCTGGATGATGTCCGGCTGCGAGAGCGACAACAGGTCGCTGTTCCCGCGGACGTCGCGATGCCAGCCGGCGAACCGCGCACCGCGATACCCGTGCTCATCGAGACGGTAGCGCTGGATCATCGTGCCCATCGCGCCATCGAGCACCAGGATGCGCTGGTCGAGAATAGGCTCGAGCAGCGCCAGCCTGGACGCCCGGTCGAATGGGGTTATTCCGGCGTGGGGTGTAAATGGAGCCGGGAGCGACGCATCTGGTGCGTCGATCGCGCGTCGGTGTGCAGCAGGCACCTGTGTGATCGTCATGCCGCACCGTGAGAGGCGGCGGCAGGCGCCGGCAGCGCTGGCTCATATACCCGCGCCGTCGGTCGCATGCCGAGCACGTGACAAATGGCGTACGCGAGATCGGCGCGGTTCAACGTGTAGAAGTGGAACTCATCCACACCCTGCTCGGCGAGCTGCTGCACCTGTTCGGCACACACGGTTGCCGCAACGAGCTTGCGCGTGTCGGGGTCGTCGTCGAGTCCCTCGAACAGCGTCCCCATGCGCGGCGGAACACTGACACCGGCAACGCCTGCAAACCGGCACATCTGCGAAAAGTTGGTCACCGGCATGATACCCGGCACCACCGGCACGGTAATGCCGGCCGCGCGAACCTGGTCGATGAAGCGGAAGTACGAGTCGTTCTCGAAGAAGAACTGCGTGATCGCGCGTGTGGCGCCCGCGTCGATCTTCCGCTTCAGGTTGTCCAGATCTGCTTCCAGGGAGGGAGATGCAGGATGTCGCGCCGGGTAGGCGGCGACATCGATCTCGAAATCCCTCATGCGGCGCAGGCCGGAGACCAGCGCTTCGGCATTCTGGTAGCCGCCAGGATGCGGCCGATATTCCGTCTCTCCTGCCGGCGGATCGCCGCGCAGCGCGACAACGTGCCGCACGCCCGCAGCCCAGTAGGCGGCGGCCACTCCATCCACCTCTTCGCGCGTCGCTCCGACGCACGTGAGGTGTGCCGCCGGAACGAGCGCGGTCTCTTCAACGATGCGCCGCACCGTCTTGTGCGTGCGCTCGCGGGTGCTGCCTCCGGCGCCGTACGTCACACTCACGAAGCGCGGCGCGAGCGATTCAAGCCGCTTGATCGAGCGCCAGAGCGTCTGCTCCGACTCCGGTGTCCTGGGCGGAAAGAATTCGAAGGAGACCTTGAACGGTCTCGGAGCATTCAGGGGAGTCACGAGGAAACCGGAGTAACGGAAACGGCCGCGGCGCGGGATGCCGCGCCGTTGTGAAGGTGCACGCCGGGCGCGTGCGCCAGCCACAGCGTGACGGTGAGCGGATCGCCAGGCAGGCTGCGCACCGCCTCGATATCGAGTCCAAGCGACGCGCACCACGCGACGATTTCGTCGGTCGCGAAACCAAGGCGGCGATGATGATGGTCGAGACGCAGTGACTCGACATCATGCGGGGCGAAGTCAACGATCAACAGCCGTCCGCCGGGACGCAGTACACGAACTGCCTCGCGCAGGGCCGCGGCAGGATCGTGCGCAAAGTGCAGCACCTGATGCAGCACTACGAAGTCGAATGAGCGCTCCTCGATGTCGAGGCGGTACATGTCGCCCTGACGCACCTGCACGTTCCGGCGGTCCGCGCGATCGAGATTGGTGCGCGCGATGGCGAGCATTTCGCGGCTGAGGTCGATCCCCACGGCGCGTCGCGCGCGGTGCCCGAGCAACTCGAGAATCCGCCCCGTGCCAGTGCCGAGATCGAGCAGGTCCCCAATCTCGACTGCTTCGGCGAGCCGAAGGATCTCGGCCTCTACTTCCCGCTCGTCGACATGCAGCGCACGCAGGCGATGCCAGTTGCCCGCGTTCTCCCTGAAATACGCGGCCGCAATCTCCGCACGGGAGCGCCGGACTTCGTCGAGCCGCGCG
>JBKJKH010000473.1:0-4714 GCA_046597595.1 Gemmatimonadaceae bacterium | reverse complement strand
CACGCGGAAAGCCTATCTCTACAGGAAGGACGCGAAGAACGGCGAGTTCGATGAAGCCGACATCCCCGCCTCCGAGCAGGCGCGCTTCGAGCGCTACTACCAGGAGCTCATCGAGGCCGTGTCGGCTACGGACGACACGCTGCTCGAGCGCTATCTCGAAGGGGCTGAGATCGGGCGGGACGAAGCGATCACGGGGATGAAGGAAGCCATGAAGCGCGAGGACCTGTTCCCGCTCTTCTGCGTCGCGTCGGACAGCATGATCGGCGTGCGCGCGCTCCTCACCGAAATCGTGCAGCTGATGCCCTCGGCATATGAGATGGAGGAGATCCACGCCTTCAAGGGCGCGGAGGGCAACACGACCGTCGAGATCCACGCGGAAGACACCCTGCCGTTCGCGGCATTCGTCTTCAAGACCCTGAGTGAACCGCATGTCGGTGACATCTCCTTCTTCCGCATCATGCAGGGGTCAGTCAACAATGGCGCCGAGGTGTTCAACGCCACGCGGGATGGGGGAGAGAAACTCAACCACCTCAGCGTCGCGCAGGGACGTGAGCGCATCGAGGTGCCGCGCCTGCGCGCGGGCGACATCGGCTGCGTCGCGAAGCTGCGGAACACGCATACCAACGACACGCTCAGCACCCGCGAGCATCCCGTGCGGCTGCCGGCGATCGCCTTCCCCGATCCGCTGGTCCTCTTCGCCGTGCACGCGACGACACGCGGAGAGGAGGAGAAGCTGCAGGCGGGACTGCACCGGCTGCATGATGAAGATCCAACGTTCCAGGTGCACTACAACGCCGAGACGCACGAGACGGTGATCTCGGGAATGGGCGAGCGCCACCTCGACGTCTGCCTCCAGCGTCTCAAGCGGAAGTACCACGTCGCGGCGGCGCTCGAGCGGCCGAAGATCGCGTATCGCGAGACGATCACGGCCAAGGCGGACGGGCAGGGACGTCACAAGAAACAGTCGGGCGGCCGCGGGCAGTTCGGCGACTGCTGGGTGCGCATCAAGCCGTCGGTGCGCGGGAAGGGCTACGAGTTCGTGAACGAGATTGTCGGCGGCGCGATTCCGGGAAAGTTCATTCCCGCTGTGGACCGCGGCATCCAGGAAGCGTCAGTCCGCGGCGTCGTCGCGGGATTCCCCATGGTGGATTTCACCGTCGAGCTGTATGACGGCTCCTACCACTCGGTGGACTCGAACGAGATGTCGTTCAAGATGGCCGGCATCCAGGCATTCAAGTCGGTTGCGACGAAGTGCAAGCCCGTGCTCCTCGAGCCACTCGACGCGCTCGACATCGTGACGCCCGACCTCTACCTCGGCGAAGTGATGGGCGACATGAACGCGCGTCGCGGTCACATCACGGGGACGGACGCGATGGGCGACGGCTTCACGACGATTCGTGTCGTCGTCCCGCAGTCGGAGCTGCACCTCTATGCGACGCAGCTGTACTCACTCACCCATGGCCGGGGGACATTCCTGCGCCGGTTCCACGGGTACGAGCAGGTTCCCCAGGAAGCCGCGCAGAAGGTGATCGAGACGCACGCCAGGCATCACGAGGAGGAAATGGCCACCATGTAGCTCGACGAGTGACGGACACGAGTGAGATGAGTGACTCGTCTCACTCGTGCTAGTCACTCGTCGTCCCCGCTCTCTTCAACGCCCGCCCGGGCCGCGCCCCCGTATGCCGCCCGTCCTGCAGAACCGGCACTCCGTTGACGAACACGTGCTGGACCCCTCGTGAAATCTGATGCGGGTTTTCAGGGGTCGCGAGATCGATGATGGTCCGGTCGTCGAACACGACAATGTCCGCGAACATCCCCTCCCTGATCAGTCCACGGTCGCGAAGTCCGAGGCGCTGAGCCACACCTCCGCTTGACTTGCGGACCGCTTCCTCGAGCGTGAACAACTTCTGCTCGCGTACGTACCGGCCGAGGATGCGCGGATACGTGCCGTAGGCGCGCGGGTGCACCACGGACTTCGCGCTGTCCGGGTCCACCCCGCCTGCGTCCGTGCCAATCACTACCCAGGGCCAGCGGATCTGCATCCGCACGTTGTCCTCGGACATCGTGAAGTTGATCTTGCTCAGGTCGCGCCCTTCCGTGAGGATGAGGTCGAGGATCGCCTCGGGCCACGGCTTCCCCATGTCAGCGGCAATCTCGCTCAACCGCTTCCCCTCGTATTTCTTCAACTCGAGCTTGCGGAAGTCGCCAATGAGGTAGGCGCCGGGACCCTCGCGCTGGCAGAGCGGGTCGCCGTCGACGTCGGCCATTTCGCGCAGGATGCGCGCTCTCGTCCCCGGTGTACGCATGTTCTCGAAGAGCTTGCCATCTTCGGCGGCCCAGTCAGGGACACACTCGCCCAGGTTGTTGCCGCTGAACGGGTACGGATACATCGTCGCGCCCACATCGAGGCCTGCGGCGCGCGCCGAGTCGATCTTTGCAACCGCAGCCGCGGCCTTGCCCCAGTTGCGCCGGTTTGAGGCCTTGAGGTGGTAGATGTCGAGCTGCACGCCACCATCGCCCGCGATGCGGAACGCCTCGTCGATGGCCTGGAGGAGGGAATCGTCCTCCGAGCGCATGTGCGTGATGTAGCTGCCGTGGAACGGCGCCATCGCCTTCATCATCTCCGTGAGCTCGGCGGTCCCCGCATAGGAGCCCGGCGGATAGATCAGCGCGGAAGAGATTCCGAAGGCGCCGTCTCGCATGGCATTGCGCACGACTGCTCGCATCGTGTCGAGCTGCGCGGCGTTGGCGGCGCCCACCGCCTGACCCATCGCATACACGCGCACCGTGGTCGCGCCAAGGAAGGAGCCGACGTTGACGGAGTTGCCATGCCGTTCCATCGCGTCGAGCCAGGTGCCGAACCCGTGCTCGCCTCGGAATGAGCGCTGGAGTGCCGCGCGCACGGGCGGCATGCTGTCCGTCTGCGCGAGCACTTCCATGAAAGTGTTCGACGGCGCAGGCGTTGTGGATTCCCCGAGGATCTCGCTCGTAACGCCCTGCGTCACTTTGCTGAGGACGCGACCGTCGCGCCAGAGGAGCGCTTCCCACGAGTGCGCCTGGATGTCGATGAACCCCGGGGCGACGACGCTGCCACCCACGTCCAACCGAGACCGTGTTTTCGCATTCCGCAGCCCGCCTCGGGGGGTCACGGCGGCGATGCGGTCTCCGCGGATGCCGACGTCGCCGTACGTCCACGGGTTTCCCGTGCCGTCCACGATGCGGCCGTTGGCGATGATCACGTCGAAGGGGGCGCGGCTGGTGGAGATGCCCGTGGACGGAGTGCGGGCGCAGGCGGAAAGGGCGGCGGCAAGCAGGAGGGGCGCGGACGCCCGCATCAGGGCGAAGCGGATGGATGGTATCATGAGTGCGAGTGTCGGAGGTTTGCGACCGGTCTCGTTGTACGGTGGCGAAGTCGTACTGGATACGATCGCACAGGATGACGGAGAGCGGAATCACGGTTTGGCAACTCGTCGCGGTCACTCGTCGCGGTCACTCGTGCTCACTCGTGCTCACTCGTGCCAGTCACTCGTCGAGTTTAATGCCCGCCTGAATGTCGCCCTCGTCTCTTCGATCACCGCCGCATCGTGCGCCGTGGAGACGAACGCAGCCTCGAACTGTGACGGCGCGAGGTAGACTCCCGCGTCGAGACAAGCGTGAAAAAAGCGCGCATAGCGCTTCGTGTCCGATCGTTTCGCCGTCGCGTAGTCCGTCACCGCGCCATCGGAAAAGAAAAAGCCCCACATGCTTCCGATCGACGCGACGCGGATCGGAATACCAGCCCGCTCCGCTTCCTCGCGCAGCGCCGAGGAAACCAACGCTGCACTCTGCGTCAACTGATCGAACACGCCCGGAGCCGCGAGCCCGCGCAGCGTCGCCAGGCCGGCAGCCATGGCGAGTGGATTGCCGGAGAGCGTGCCGGCCTGATAGACATGGCCCTCAGGCGCCACCAGTTGCATCAGGTCGGCGCGACCGCCATACGCTGCCGCCGGCAACCCTCCGCCGATCACCTTGCCGAGGCACGTGAGGTCTGGAGCAACGCCATACTTCCCCTGCGCACCATGCCAGCCGACACGGAAACCGGTCATCACTTCGTCGAAGATCAGCAGCGCCCCATAGCGATGGGAGATATCGCGCAGCCCTTGAAGAAACCCCGGCGCCGGCAACACGAGCCCCATGTTCCCCGCCACCGGCTCGACCGTGATCGCGGCTATCTGTTCGCCCCGCGCGGCAAACACGCTCGCCACCGCATCGAGATCATTGAAGGCAACTGAAAGCGTGTCGGCCACCGCGCCCTCGGTCACTCCGGGGCTGTCCGGAAGGCCGAGCGTTGCGACGCCAGACCCTGCCTGCACCAGGAAGGCATCGGCGTGCCCGTGATAGCAGCCCTCGAATTTCAGGACGAATCGCCGCTGTGTCGCCGCGCGCGCGAGGCGCAACGCGCTCATCGTCGCCTCGGTGCCTGACGACACGAAGCGCACCATTTCCACCGCAGGCATCGCCGCGATGATCACCTCGGCGAGTTCGGTCTCCAGTGCAGTGGGTGCTCCAAACGTCGTGCCACGTGCCGCCTGCTCCGAAACCGCCGCGACGACAGCCGGGTGCGCGTGGCCGAGCACGAGCGGTCCCCATGAGAGGACGTAGTCGATGCAGGAGTTGCCGTCTTCATCAGTGATTCGCGCGCCCGATCCGCGAGCGATGAACCGCGGTGTTCCAC
>JBKJKH010000188.1:0-2628 GCA_046597595.1 Gemmatimonadaceae bacterium | reverse complement strand
GCAGCGTCGGGAAGGCCAGCGTGACGTCGGCGATGCGCATCACGATTTCGTCCACCCAGCGGCCGTAGAAGCCGCTCACGAGGCCCAGGGTGCCACCGACCAGCAACGCGATCGCCTGTGCCCCGAGGCCCACCGACAGCGAGATTCGGGCGCCGAAGAGCAAGCGCGCCAGAATGTCGCGTCCCTGGATGTCCGTACCCAGCCAGTGCGTTGCTGACGGACGCATCAACTGGTTGCTCAGGTTGATCCCGATGGGATCGTGGCGCGCGATCCACGGGGCGGTAACGGCAGCGAGGACCATCAAGACCACGACGATGATCCCGCCCACGGCGCGGCGGTCACGCATGAGGGCGCGAACGATCGAGCGACGGGGGGCGGATTTTGAGGAGGCGGTCATGGCTCGCGAAGCTCAAGGGGCGTGTCGGCTGGCTGCCACTTCCAGCGACGATGATGCCAGAAATATTGCTCCGGAGCGCGCCGGACCCATCGTTCGAGCACACGCGTGTAATTCGCCACGATGGCGTCCACATCAGTCTCGCGGTCACCTGTCACCGGCGTTTCAACACGTTCGAACACCGGTTTGTAGCGCCCGCCAGGCTGACGGAGTGCGGTGACAAAGACTACCGGCGCACCAAGGCGGAGCGCAAACACCGCCGGGCCACGCGGCGTCTTCGCCGGCCGGCCGAAGAAGGGCACATGCGTCGACGCGAGGCCAAGCACACCCTGGTCGATGAGAAATCCGACAGCGTGGCCCTCCTTGAGTGCCCGCGGAGTGCGGCGCACCGCCTCTGCGTCTGTCACGATATGCATGCCGAGCCGCTCTCGTGCCCTAGTGACGAACGCATCGAAGAGGGGATTCTCCTGCCGGCGCGCAATTGCCTCCAGCGGGATACCACGCGCGGCGATGTACGCGCCAGTGAGCTCCCAGTTGCCGAGATGTCCTGCGACCAGAATGATCCCCTTTCCGAGTGCTTGTGCGTCCTGCACGACGCGCCAGCCTTCGGGCTCATCAAAGAGATCGAGGACGCCTCCAGGCTGAAGCGTGGGCAGCAGGGCGGCCTCGACCGATGTGCGGCCGAGACTATCGTACGCGGCGCGCGCGATACGCTCGACCTCGTCTTCCGGCAAACCCGGGAAGGCGGCGGCGATTTGCCGCTGCACGACGCCGCGGCGCACGTTGAAGGGTCGATATCCGAGCGTCGCGAGCTTGCCGCCAAGTGTACTCGCGCGTTTCCAGCCAAGCAGGCTGAATGCGCCAAGTGCTCCGCGCAGTGCGCCGTATTCGATACGGTGGCGGGCGACCACGTCGCGTTCGCGCGGGGCCTCGCTCACGATACGCCGCGCGCGCGGGCGGTCACATCGAGCACGAAGGCGCGCGTTTCCGACGCCACTCGATTCCAGTTGTAGTATTTTTCGACGAGCCGTCGCGCTTCGCGGCCCATCGCGCGGCGAAGGTCCTCGTCGCGCAACAGCGTACGCAGCGCCTTGGCGACCGCCAGCGGATCTCCCGGAGGCACGACGATGCCGGTTTCCCCGTCGCGCACCGCGCCGCGCACTCCGCCCGAGTCGCCGGCAACCGACGGGACGCCGCTCGCTCCTGCCTCGACAAACGAAATGCCGAAGCCTTCCACGTTGACGCCCGCGTCGAGGCGTGAGGGGCCGACGTACACGGTTGCCGTCGCGTACGCTTCGGCCGTCTCGTCGTCGCTCAATGCGCCGGCAAAGTGCACGCGGTGCGCGATTCCCAGTTCGGTGGAAAGGGCGCGCAGACGTGATGCGTCGTCACCTGCTCCCACCATCACGTACTGCAGCGCGGGAAAGTCCGGCGCGAGGAGCGCCATCGCCTTGATCGCGACGTCCTGGCCCTTGTGCGGCACGAGACGGGCAACCGTGATGGCGAGCGGCGCGTCCCCGATCCCCAGCTTCGTGCGCAGGGCACCGGTCGCACGGGAAGGATTGAACCGCTCGGGGTCAGTGCCGAGATCGATGCCCGCAACGGGCGGTGGCTGACGGACGCCCGCGTCGGCCATCACCAGCCGTGCGAGGTTCGCGGTCCATTGCGAGCACCCGACAATTCCCGCCGCGCCGCCCAGGATCGCGCGCGCGGTTGCGCGCTTCACGCGACTCTCCGCGATTTTTCGTTTCTCCCGCAGGAGGTCACCCCCGTAGACGTGTGCGACATAGGGCACATGCTTTCGTCGCGCCGCCCACCATGTGGCGTACCCAACCGGCCGCACATTCCCGCAGTGGATCACGTCCCCTGCGCGCGCCTCACCGGAAAGCCAGCGCGTCCATTGGAGCACATGGACGAACCGATTGGCGCGCGAGAACGGGAACTGCTGCCGATGCACCTGATAAGGTTCGGCACGATCATCCTCCGCAGCGCCCGGGTGGCTCACCGTAGAGACGAGCACGTCGTCGGGCGCCAGGCGCCGGCACAGCTCCACATGCAGGCGGGCCATCCCGCCAAGGTCGGGGGCGAAGTCCTGCGTGACGAAGAGATGCCGCAGTTCACATCCCCCAGCGCGACCGGTCGCGCGCGGCAGTAATGGCCGACTCGAACGCAGCGACCATCGCCCGCTCGGAAAACTCTCGCGCCACGCGTACGCGACCGGCATTGCCCATCGC
>JBKJKH010000628.1:0-2785 GCA_046597595.1 Gemmatimonadaceae bacterium | reverse complement strand
GACGCGGAATTCGAGCCCCCGCCAGTAGCGACGCGGGAAGCCGTGCTACGCGAATGGGAGGAGGGATGGCGGATGGCGTTCGCGGTAGTCGATGATCTGCGGGCGGACGACCTGCTCCGCATCATCACGTTGAACGGCGAGCCTCTCACGGTCGTCGCGGCGGTCGGCAGGGCAACCCGGCACTATTCGTCACACGCAGGACAGATCGTGCTGCTCGCGAAGCATTTTCGCGGAGCCAACTGGAAGACTCTCACCGTTCCACGCGGCAAGTCTCGCGAGTTCTTCGACGCAACGCGCAGGTGAGCGAAGCCGCGCCGGGAACCTGCTCCAGGGACCGAACGCGGCCTATCGCGCGTTTGCGCGCGCGGATTCCAATCGTAAACGCAATTCGGTAGCTCGGGTGCGCGATTGTTCACGAAAGCACGCTGCCCGTTCCTCAATGGTGCCTACCCTGCAGGCGACATCGCGCTGGTACAACCAGCTGCGCTGCTGGACCCGCAGCGCGCGCACTGCCGACGGCTCTTCACCGTCTGCGCTGTCACCCTTCAGCGCGATGATGAGCTGCTGGTAAATCCGATTGAGTTCCACGTCGCTGTCGGCCACGCGATCGAGAAGCGGCGTGTCCTGGACCTCTCGGTCCTCCGCTGCAACGGGCGGTGTCGGCTCCGGCGCACTGCGCGCAGGACGCGGAGCGGCTGCGACAGTCGGGGTCGTTGCTGGTGGACGTGCACTCGAGCGTGGCCGCGCGGGCCGTGTTCCGGTTCCTGCTTCCGCCATCTGCGTTTTTGCCGGTTGAGTGCGCGAGCGCGTGGACAGAAGTGCGGTGTCCGTAGCGCTGAGCTCCGCGACACTTCCCCCACTCATCGTCGCGACGACAGAATCGCTGGACACTGCGATTGCCTGCGGCGCTGGATCCTGACTCCGGCGCGCGAACAGGAAGAGCGCAGCGGCGAGCGCGATCGCAGATGGAATGGCGATGATGAGCGGATTCCGCCGCCGCGGTGGCGGAACTCGCTGCGGAATTTCATGCGCCACGAGCGCTGCAGAGTTTATCCGCGTAGCGGCGCGGCGCTCGTCGTCCGTCGCCGCACTCCCCATCGGCGTGACCTGCACCGGCGCGACGACATCGTCCTCGAGCGATATCCGGCGCCGAGGCACCGTCGGGCGCGGAGTTCGCACCTCCGGCTCCTTGACGACCTCGGGAACCTCCGGCTCGCGCGCGACTATCGGGATGGATTCACGCGCCGGGCGCAGGGGAATCTCGCGTTCCACGGGCGCCGTGTGGCGCTCTTTCACCGCAAGACTGGCGAGAGGCACGCCAACCAGCGTTTCACTGGGCCGCCGGAACTGCAGCGTCGGCAGGCTGTCACGTTCGCCGGCATCGGCGGCGACAACGTCGCTGTCGGCGCGCAACCGTTGAAGGAACGCTGTCGCGCTCGACCAGCGCTCCGCATGGTCCTTCTTCATGGCGCGCTCGATCACTTCTTCCAGGGAAGCCGGCGTGTCTGCGCGCAGCGTGCGAAGCGGTGGCAGGTCGTCGTGCTTCTGCTTGTAAATCACGCCATACAGCGTTTCACCGTCCCACGGACGCAATCCTGTGACGAGCTCCCAGCCCAGCATACCAAGACTGTAGATATCGCTTCGCGCATCGACGGCCTGCCCGTCAATCTGTTCGGGCGACATGTACGTCGGCGTGCCGACCGCAGCGCCGACAATCGTGAGGCGCGTGTCCAACTCCATGTCGCGGGCGATGCCGAAATCGGACAGCATCGCGCGTCCCGAATCCGCTTCGATGAAGATGTTTTCCGGCTTTACATCCCGGTGGACGATTCCCATGCCGTGTGCGTAGCGGAGAGCCTCCCCCAGATCGTCGAGAATGGCCCTGACACGCGAGAAAGGCATCGGCCCCTGAGCGCGGAGGACCTCCCGCAGCGTCCCGCCCTCGACATACTCCATCACGATTGCCGCTGTCCGCTGCCCGATCTGCTCCACGGCTATCGTTTTCATGATGTTTGGATGGTCGAACGCAGACATGGTCCGCGCCTCGCGCCCGAAGCGCGCAACGGCCTCGGAGTCTCGCAGGTACTGCGCGCGAATCGTCTTCAGGGCGACCATTCTGCCACTCGACCGCACGCGAGCCAGATACACGATCGTCGCGTTGGTGCCCCCCAGCTCACGAACGAGCTCGTAGCTGTCTTCGAGGGGCCGGAGCTGGGGCGCGAGATCCTCATACGGCTTCATGGCCATATGGAAAGCAACAGGCAGGCCGCGACTCTCTCTCGGGGTCGCTTACACGACGGTCGGTCGCCGTGTTGAATTACCGAGACACATTCGCGAGGGAAAACGGGTACCGGAGTGCACAGTGGCAGTACACCGAACTCTGCCGTCCGGCGTCAGGTTTCGTCACCCTCGTCTTCATCGTCGGCTACGCCCTCGATGATCTCGGCGGCCAGGCTGGCGTCTTCTTGCCGGACGATGAGGCGGATGGGAAAGATCACCGACATCGCCGGAAGCGCCCCACCGGCATTGTCGGCCATGACATGTGAGTCGATGCCGTGAGCTTCAAGCGCCGCGGCGGCGATCCGCGCTTCGGCTTCATTCATGAACGTGCGCAGCACCACATTCTCCGTCATCTGTGTCCAACGTTGAGGATTCACCGGGACTGTTGGATCTTACCGTCCGTCCCCCTGCCCCGTAGCCTGCGCCATGAAGATTCTCTGCGCTGATGACGAAGAAGATGTGCGCACGATTCTCGAGTTCGCGCTCGAGTTGGACCAGTCACTGA
>JBKJKH010000500.1:0-3751 GCA_046597595.1 Gemmatimonadaceae bacterium | reverse complement strand
ACGTACGGCGACGGCAGCGAGCAGCGCGCCGCAGCCGCATCGACTCAGCGCTTCACCGCGCGCGTCGAGCGCGGTTACGACTGGCTCGCGCTCGGCGACGTCAAGGCGACGCCGTTCGGTGGTGGCAGCAAGCTGACCTCGTATACACGCGCACTGAGCGGCGTGAGCGCGCGGGTCGGCACCGGCGCGATCGTCTGGTCCGGCTTCGCGAGCCTGACGGCACAACGCTTCTCGCAGCAGCAGTTGCGTGGCGACGGCGGCTCCGGCCCGTATATCTTCGGCGGCGGCGTCCGGCGCGGCACCGATCGCGTCGCGATCGAAGTCCGTGATAATGCCAACGCGGGCCGCGTCATCGCTCGCCAGGATCTCGCCCCATTCGTCGATTACAGCATCGACTACGTGACCGGCGCGCTCCTCCTGCGCCGTCCCGTGCCGAGCGCCGACCCGTACGGCAATCCGATCTTCGTCGTCGCGACGCTGGAGCGTCAGGGCGGCGGTGACACCCGCATGGTCGGTGGCCTTCGCGCCGAGACCGACATCGCCCGCTATGTCCCGCAGATCGGCGCGGACTCACTGACCGTCGGCCTCGTCGGCGTGCGTGGTGGTGGCGCCGGAGCGTTGGGCGTCGGCGCGGATGCAGACCTCGTTGGCGCAGACATCAACATGAAGCGCGGCCGCTTCGAGGCGGGCGCCGAGTTGCTGCGCGCCGCCGGTGGCGATTCGTCGGCAGTCGCGATGCGCGCCGGTGCCCGCTGGAACCTGAGCGAAGCCGCTTCACTCGACGCCGAGATGCTCCGCGTTGGCGGCGGCTTTGACCGCTCGCTCGACCCGCGCCTCGGCGCGGCGATGTCTGAGGTGCGCCTGGGTGGCGAACTTCGCCTGAGCGACGAGTCCCGCGTGGCGCTGCATCACGAGCGCCAGCGCTTCGACCAGTACGGCGTCGAGCGCCGCGTTGTTCGCGCCGATGCCGAGCAGCGCCTCATGGGTCACCGCACGACGCAGCAGCTGAACTTTGCCACGGACTTGCGCGACGACGTCGCCGGCAAGGGCGCCAGCATGCTGGCGGGCAAGATCACGATGGCAATGAACCAGCGCACAGATGTCTGGGCCGAAGCGCAGCACGCGATGACCGAACCAGGCGCCGAGGAAGTGTCTCGTCCGAACCAGGCCGGTTTCGGTGCGACGTACAAGATGTTCTCGCGCTTGAGCCTTGAAGCCGCGCATCGCCGCGTGTGGGTCGCGCGCGACTCCGTCAACTATGCGCTGTCGTCGCTCGGCCTGCGGACGGATGCGTTGTTCGGTGGTAGCGCCTACACGTCACTGGAGCGCGCCGGCTCTGCCCGCGCTTCGCATGCCGCGGTGCTCGGCTGGAACAATCGCCTGACGCTCACGAAGGGATGGGCGGCGCATTCACTGTTCGAGCGTCGTGTTGGCCTCAGCAAGGCCAGCCTGGTTGATCCGGTTCGTGCGCTCCCCTTCGCGCAGGCGGAGCAGAATCGCTGGTCGGTCGGCGGCGGGCTTGATTGGCTGCCAGGTGCGGACAAGTCGCGCTTCAGCGCGCGCGCGGAGCTCCATGACGGCTCGGATCGCTCCGGCTATCGCACGGAGGTCTCCGGTGACGCCTCGCTCGGCAGCGACGCTGCGCTGATCATGTACAACGACTGGTCGCAGTACCATCGCTCGATGGGCACGGGAGTCGCCCGCGAGTTCAGCCGCACCGACCGTTCGCTGGTCGGCGTGGCGCTGCGTCCCGCGTCGAGCGACGTGTTCAACGCGCTCGCGAAGATCGAATGGCGCCGCTCGATCAATCCAATCGGCAGCGTGCTGTCCACGGCCGCGGAGGATGCGCGGCTCATCGGCGCGGCCGACGCGATCTGGGCTCCGCGGCTCGGCGCCGAAGTCTCGGCGCGCTACGCCATTCGCTGGGCCGGCACCGCGATCGCGGCGGGTGATGCCCCGATCAAGGCGCAGTCGCACTTCATGGGGGTCCGGGGCGAGCAGGCAGTGCGCCGGGACTTCGCTGTGCGCACGGATGGCCGCCTGCTTCTCGAGGCCGCGAGCGGCACGGCTTCGTGGAGCATCGCACCATCGGTTGTCTGGCATGCTGACCCGCGCGTCGAGCTCGAAGCGGGCTGGCGCATGGGTCCTCTCGTCGATCGTGATTTCGCCGCGAATGCCCGCACGGGTCTCTTCGCGGCTGTCAGCCTTCGTTTCACTGAAAAGGCGCTTGCCACTCCCGCCGGTTTCTGGCGTGAGCGCGTTTCGCGCAATCCGTAAGTTCGCAGACCTCGTCTTCACATACTGAGCATCGGCATGTCCACACGGAACTTGAGCACATTCCTTCGATTCGCCGCGATTTTGTTCGCGGCGGCATCATCGGCTTGCGCGCCTCACGCCTCGACCATGGGCAGCCTCACGGCACCCCGGCTTCGCGTTACCAACGAGATCATCGAGGCCGACCTGGCGATGATCGGGATCTGGCGCGAGCGGCTGGATGTGGTACGCGAGCGGAACGAGGAATCGTCCGCTTCGCGCGCCGAGCGGACGTCCAGGACTTATGCGGTCGCCAAGGCGGCAGCGTGGCTGTCGTTCGCGCGCGACGAGTATGCGACCGAGCCGCGCAGCGAAGTGGCCGACGCCGCACTCGAGCGCGCACGGTTGGTGATTCAGGCGATGGAAGGTGATTCAATGCCCCCGGCGCAGTGGCAAGGTGCGGCGGAGAATCTCGTGATGGGTACTTCAGAGGTGCATTCGGAGCTGTGGCGTGGTGCGGAAGCGGTGCGCGCGGATTCCAACTGGAGTGCGGTCGCGAGCGACCTGGCCGAGCTGGAAGTTGCGCTGGTGCGCGCGGGTCGCGTGGAAGCTGCGACGGGCGCGGCATGTCGCGCCGAAACGCACCTGATTCGCGCGCGCCGCATCCTGGCGCGTGCGAAGTCGCGGCTCGATGATCTGGTGCCGCTGCCGATGGTTGCCGAGGCCCGCAAGGACACAACGCCGGTGTTGCAGAAAGACATGCCGGTGACGATCTCGGTCCACTTCGCGCTCGACCGCTCTGAGCTGGGCGATGCGAGTCGGAAGCTGCTTGGCGATGTGGTGAGGGTGTTGGCGCTGCATCCGGAGTATGGTGTTGTTCTCGAGGGACACGCCGACCCGCGTGGCCGCGCCGCGCATAACCAGGCGCTCTCGCAGCGCCGGGTGGAGTCGGTGCGCGACTTCCTTGCGTCGCAGGGGATCATTGTCGATCGCCTCGAGGCGCGCGCGCGCGGCACGGAGAGCCGCGCAGGTGTCGGTGTGTCATTGATGGATTACGCGCTTGACCGGCGCGTGACGCTGCAGTTCCTGGCGCCAGACGGTTCGATCCTGAAGGAAGGCGACCGTCCGAGCGACCTCCAGATTGAAGATCCAGCGCGGAAGCGCAGCACTCGCACCAAGCGGAGCGGACGATGAGCCACGACGATTTTGCGCACGAGTTGCGCACGCCGTTGACCGCCATTCGCGGGGCGATCGACTTGTTGACGTTGCGGGAGTCGCTGAAGGATGATGCTGCCGCGTCGGCGCTCCTGATGCTTGCACAGCGGAACGTGGACCGGCTGCTCGCGGCGGTGGAGATTGCGGTGGATGAGCATCACGCGGTGCACGTGGCGAGCGAGCGGGAAGTGGCTGCCTGACGACGCTGGTTGTATCGGGTCAACATCGACTGATGGACTGAACTACCGATGTACTGAACGACCCACATCTCCTTTCCTCGTGG
>JBKJKH010000466.1:0-2981 GCA_046597595.1 Gemmatimonadaceae bacterium | reverse complement strand
CGATGACTCGGCCAGGTCCTTCCCCATCCCGGGCTTCTGCGAGCCCTGGCCGGGAAACAGGAGCACGAATTCCATGGCTAGAAGCGTACGATCATGGAGGCCCACGTAAATCCGGCGCCGAACGCGACGAGCAGCACCGTCGAGCCCTCGCCGACACGGCCCGTCTCGATCGCTTCGTCCAGCGCGATGGGTATCGATGCCGACGACGTGTTGCCGAAGCGATCCACATTCACATACACCTTATCCATCGCAATGCTGGCGTGCTTCGCCGTCGCCTCGATGATGCGGACGTTGGCCTGATGGGGAATGAGGAGATCGATGTCGCTCCCCGTCAGCTTCGCGATGTCCAGCGCGCGATCTGCGGCGTCGGACATGGAGCGCACGGCGTGCTTGAAGACTTCACGCCCGGCCATCTTCACGTAGTGGCTGCGATCGGCCAGCACTTCCTCGCTGAAGGGCTTCGCCGAGCCGCCGCTGGGCCGGTACAGGAGTTCCGCGAGCGCCCCATCGCTGCGCATGTATGCGGAGAGAATGCCCTTCCCCGTCCGCGCGCCGCGCAGCACGGCCGCGCCGGCACCGTCTCCAAAGAGGACGCACGTCGCGCGGTCCTGCCAGTCGACGATCGAGCTCATCTTCTCGGAGCCTACCACGAGGACCGTCTCGGCCACGCCGGTGGCAATCATGCCTTCCGCGACGGTCAGGCCATAGAGCCAGCCGGAACAGGCGGCGTCGATGTCGAACGCCGCCGCGCGGGAGGCACCGAGCATTGCCTGGAGGTCGACCGCCGTCGATGGCAGCAAGCGGTCGGGCGTGGCGGTGCTGAGCACGATCGCGTCGATTTCGCCGGCCGTCACGCCGGCGCGCTCCATCGCCTTCCGCGAGGCAGCGGCGGCCATCGACGACGTCGACTCCCCGTCCTTCGCGATGTGCCGGGAATGAATCCCGGTCCGCTCGACGATCCACTCGTGCGACGTCTCGATCCCGATCGCCGCGAAGTCCTCGTTGTGCATGACGTGCGTGGGCGTACTGCGCCCGGTGCCCGCCATGACCGCGATCGGGCGCCTCACGGCGTCGCTGCCTCCCCGATGGCAACCGATTCACTCAGCCGTCGGCCGATATGCTCGCTCATCTGCGATTCATGCGCACGCAGTGCGACCCGCAGCGCGTTCTTGATGGCGCGCGAGTTCGACGCGCCGTGCGCGATGATGCTCACGCCGCGCACGCCGAGCAGCGGTGCGCCGCCGTGTTCGGAGGAATCGATGCTGCTGAACGCGGCCTCGAGGCGATCGTGCTCGATACCAGCGCGCTCGAGGAGCACCGACATCAGCGGGCCGATGGCCTCGTAGAACTTGAGCACCACGTTGCCGGTGAAGCCATCACAGACGGCGACGTCGAACGGACCACGATTGCTCGCGCCGCGCGGAATGTCGCGGCCCTCGATGTTGCCCTGGAAATTGAGCCCGGATGCCTTGAGCAGCTGGTTTGCTTCCTTCACCGCCGCGTTGCCCTTCTCGGCTTCTTCGCCTACGGAGACCAGGCCGATGACCGGATTGCTCCGGCCCAGGATGTCTTCCGCGTAGACGGCGCCGAGGCGCGCGAACTGGACCAGTTCTTCCGCGGAGCAGTCGACGTTGGCTCCGGAGTCGAGCACCACGACCGGCTTGCCGATGGTGGGAAAGATCGTGCTGATCGCCGGGCGGCTCAGCCCCGGGTGCAGTTTCAGCAGGAACACGGACGCGGCCATCTGCGCGCCGGTGTTGCCCGCCGACACGAAGCCGTCGGATTTTCCCTCGGCCTGGAGGCGCAATCCGACGACCATCGAGCTGTTTGGCTTGCCGCGGAGCGCGACACTGGGCCGGTCCGTCATTTCAATGACGTCAGGAGCCTCGACGATCTGCAGCCGGTCGCGCATGGGGCGAAAACGCGACAGCTCGCCGGAGAGTTGCGTGTCGAGTTCCTGCTCGATCACGCTCGTCCTGCCGACGAGCTGAATGCTGTGGCTCGCGTCGATCTTTTCCAGGGCATACAGCGCGCCCGCGACAGTCGCCTGGGGGGCGAAGTCTCCCCCCATGACGTCCAACGCGATTCGCGCCAACGCTACGCTTCCCGAGCGGCCGCGCGCTGCTCGCCGGCGTAGTAGCCGCACTCGTCGCACACCCGGTGCGGACGCTTGGGGCTCTGGCAGCGCGGGCATGCCTGGATCGCGATCTTGGGGGCGACTTTGTGCGTGTTGCGGGCGCGTTTCTTCCGCTTTGAGGTACGGCGCTTCGGGACGGCCATGGTTCTGTGAAAAAGTGAAGGGTATGAACTCTTAGTCGGGCAGCTGCTGCCGGATCTGCTCCATTGCCGTCCAGCGCGGATCCTTCATCGCCGGTGCGCAATTGCACGCGCCGAGATTCAGGTCCGTTCCGCAGCTCGGGCATAAGCCTTTGCAGTCCTCACGGCAGAGCACGAGGGAGGGGACTGTCAGCAACCATTGTTCGCGAACGGCCGCGCGCAGATCTATTTCCTTTGCGCGGTCGGACACGGGATACACGTCCGGATCGTCCTCTCCTACTGCGCCGGGGTCCGCGAAGATGATCTGCACTTCTTCGGAAACCGACGCCTGTGCATCGGAGAGACAGCGACGACACTCCGTCGCGATCTCTCCCGCCATGTGCCCCTTGAAGTAATACTGGCCGCCACCGGTGGCGGAAAACCGACCGCTCACGTGGATGCCTTTCGCGGGGCGCACATCCGCGTCATCCCACACCGGATCATCCGCCGCGAGATCGCCCGATACTGCGGCGGCCGTTGTGTGCAGTGCACCGATGTCGAAGGACAGCATAACCTCGAAACTTACTACGCCAGGGTTGGCAATGCAAGTTGGCGCGTACGTTCGACTTAGCGGGCGTACGGAGGGGCTAGCCGACGAGCTCGGATTCGGCAAAAAAGAAACAGGCCTCGCGCGCCGCGTTTTCGTCGGAATCCGACGCGTGAAT